>JAHLWW010000143.1 GCA_019057715.1 Candidatus Jordarchaeum sp. JNZ_1113 | reverse complement strand
TTTCTTTTCTTTTACATTTATATTCCTCCAATGAGAGACATATTATGAACACGTTTTCGTCAAAATATTCCCCCTTTTGGAGGTAGGAGGAGTCCTCCGTGGTCTGCATAGCGTTCCCTTGTTCATACCTTAATCTAAAAAACAAGTCTTCCGTGGTAGTATGTGATGACGACATGACTATTAAGTGGAGTTCACCGGGAGACATTGAAAACTATAATATTCAATGGGATGTGCGGATAACTGGAAAGAAGATGAAGGTTCAAATAGATGCCTCCAAGAGAGCTACAGACATCAGGTTCCTTTACCTAGGCCTCTCAGAAGTTTTCGCGTCATTGATGCCGTTGATAAATAACTTATCTCAGAAGTGTGGGGACACGAAGTTTAGCTTCCTTTGTAATTACTCAAATCTTAGGAAGTTCCTTAACGAATTAAAAATGCTGTCTTACGCTATGCTTCTGTGTGGGGGGGAAAACCCGCGATTCGAGAAAAACCCCCGACTAAACGTTGAAGTAGTAAATGAGCTCGTTGGGAGAGATTTAGCGAAGGTCAAGTCTAAAAAACGCCTACCTCTACTAGTTAAGGTGTGGAAGGAAAGGATCAACCTTCTCGTGGAACTCTTTTCAAAAAACATGAACCTTTTGTTTCTCGAATACTATTTGGATGGTAAACTGACGGAATACCCTCCCCAATGGCTGGAAGAAATAGTCAACGTAGTGAGGGAGGCAAGAAGCTTAGGCTTTAAGGTTCTTTTTCCCTTGAAAGAAAGAAACATTTATGAAATGTTAAAGCAATCCTTCTCAGAAGTAATCTTAGTAGAGCAGCAAAGCCTAAGGTTCTACGAGTCGCTTCTTGAAATAGCATGTGAAAGACCGCAGACCTGTTACTCCCTCTTCGAAATTGTAGGTTACCTTCACGGGAATCCATCTCCTACATATACAGACGGCACACAAAGGTTCCTAGAGGAACTTGTATCCTGTGGGCTCCTCAGGAAGGTGGAAGGAAAATACTTAATAGAATACTGAAAATTTAAGAAGTAATGTTTCGGGATTTTTATCGGCCATCTATATACGCTAAGGCTTTTAGAAAGGCTTATTTTTGTTTTCCCACAAAAAATAAATTTGGCAGGAATGTTGCTTTCAGAATTATGAAGGGAACATGGTGGTTTCTATGGGGGAGTCAACTGAAGAGATCATAGCATCGATTATGGATAAAATACCTGAAATTGAGGGTATAATACTGTTTGATGCTGATGGAAACGCTATAGTGAGCCAAACGATTACACAGATGCGGCATGCGGAAATAGCTAAGAGCGCGGCGGCCATGATTGATGTCGCTAGAAAACTCAGTCAATCAGTTGATAAGGGAGACGCATCGGTTACCTATGTGGAAAGTGAGGGAGGATTTACCGTCGTCGCTTTCGCTGGGAAGAAAGGACTCTTGGCCATAACGGGAAAAGATGCTACAAATTCCTTAGGGCTCATAATGAGAAACCTAAAACTGGTGCTTTCAAAAATAAAATGAATCTTTTAATTTGTTTCCGTACTTTCTGTAAGCTCCGACTTTTTTATTCTCCACCTTAATTGAAGCTTAAGTTTCTTCACGTCATATGGCAGGCCGAAGTAATCTGCGAAAAGCTCTGTCGTATATAGGATCTTTGTTCTTCCCTCGATCTTTCCATCTACAAACCCTAATCCCTCAAGTCTTTTTATGTGAACGTAGGCAGCGCTTCCCCTAGCCTTAGCCACCTGTGACTGCTTTACTGGCTGCATAAGAGCGATATACGCCAGAGTCTTAAGCTCCCCTAAAGAGAGTAAACCCCCCGGCACAATGTCCCTCACTTTTGGAGAGTAAGTTGCTCTAAGCTGCATCGCGTAACGTGAACCCGGGAGCTCAACGATCTCGATGGCGCTGTTCCTCATATTGTACTCCTTCATCATCTCCGATACAACTTTTCTCACCTGGCTACCTTCAACACCCGCTATCTTGGAAATTTGGCTTAATGTTAATGGTCTACCCGCAGCGTAAAGAGCAGCCTCAACTATCGCCTTAACATTCTCCTCCATTTTTCACCCTCCATAACGTATATTTCACCTCCCGGCTTTTCCTGCCAAATGTGAATCAGGTTTTTGAAAGCAAGGAAAAGAAGGGCGAGGAACGTTTCAATAAGACTTTCAAGGCTTCCATCAGTTAGGCTTGAAAAAGTGGTGATCTCTTGCTGGGCAGAAATAACTCTTGAGTACACCTCACTCGCTTTAGCCTCCACGTCCCACTCGTCGTGAAGCGCCTCTAGAACTACTTCCTCAGGCTTTGATTCTTCCACCGTTAATGATGCCTTTTTCTCCCTTAACCGATTATCCTGCTTGGTTTCCGCTAGAAGGGCTTGTTGTAGGGCAAACAAAAGCTCTGCAAGAGTCACTTTGCGGCTCGTTATTCTGAAGGGCATGGGTATCGGAGGTATGTCCACTCTACTAGTGCCTTCCTCCACTTTTTCGCCGTCACCGTTTCCTCCATAAGCCAACTGAAGAAGTAACTCTGACTTTAGACGATGAATTATTGATGCAGACAGAAGCGCTTTTCCTGAAATCCAGTAGTTAAGACACTCCATTTCACGCATCTTTTCCAAGAAGCTAATGATAAGCTCAGCAACATCGATATTCCACGGGTCATCACTTACCCTTGACGGGTCTATGAGAATCGACCATGGAGGTTCAAGCCAGAATGGCTTCTCATCGCGACCGCTCATGCCTTCACGCTGCAACTTCCCCTCCACCCCCATACTGCTCTTCTAACTGTTTTAGATTCGCATCGATGGAGAATACACAGGATGAACCATTCATGTATGTAACACCGATTATCTGGTCTGCCTTTTTCATTGTAGCCTTTCTCAGCGACACAACGATGAACTGCGACGTTTTTGACAGCTCTTTTATTAAGTCTGCTACCCTACTGGAGTTTTGCTCATCGAGAAATGCGTCGATCTCATCCATAACATAGAATGGAGCGGGGTGATACTGTTGTATGGCGAATATGAGCGCAAGTGACGTGATCGATTTTTCGCCACCTGACATTAACTCTAACCGCTTGACCTCCTTCCCTGCCGGGGAAGCCTCTATGATCACGCCACCCGAGAAGGGGTCTATCGGGTTTTCTAGGACAAAACGCGCGCTACCACCAGGGGATAACGAGGAAAAGATTTGTTTGAAGTTTTTCTCTATGGCGTAGAAAGTTGAGAGGAAAGTGTTTCTTTTGTCTTTCTCAACCTCTTTTATGAAGCTCAGAATACTCTCTCTTTCCTCGATAAGTTTATTCCTCTTACTTATAAGCTCCTCATACCTCTTCCTTTCTTTCTCGTAAAGTTCTATTGCAAGCATGTTCACCGGCTCAAGACTCTTCTTTTCCTTCTCCTTAGACTTGATCATTTCGTCAAGCTCTCTGAAATCCACAGAGTCGATGTCTTCGAAGGAGTATGAGCTGTAATCCTCAGCTTGCTTCTTCAGCTCGTTTAATGTTTCTTCCAAAAAGGACTTCTCAACTTCAGCTCCTCTCGCCTCCAACTCTAATTCCTTAACTTTTTCACTTGTTTTTTCTAGCTCGACGGAAAGATTAGAAACCTCCTTCTCAAGCTTCTCCCGCTCCGTCCTAATCTTCACCAGCTTATCTTCAAGCTCTGCCCTTCTTCTCTCTAAAGACGTTACTTCGCTCATCAACATATCCAAATCTTCTTTGGTAGCATTCAAGTCCGATTCTACGTTATCCATTTCAACCTTAACTTTTGAAAGTTCTCTCTCCTTCTCTCTGAGTAATCCCATAAGGTGCTCTCCTATCAAAGTCTGTTTCTCCGCTATCTTGACTTCTAGCTGACCAAGCTTGTCTTTAAGAGTTAGCATCTCTTTCTCTAATTCTCTTATCTGGTTTTGAAGAGCTGCAGTCTTTGACATTGAAGCAGCTTCTTCTAAGCGCGATATGCTCTCATTTGTTAGAGAAATACGAGAACGCACACCATATAGTAATTCTACAACCTTTCTCAGCTCTTCCTCCTTTTTGGCGTTCTCCTCAACGTACCTTTTTACCTCTTCCTCGAGCTCGTTAACTTCTCCTTCTAAGCTAGAAATTCTTTCATTTAGCTCCCTAATTCTGGCCTCATGAACGTAGACTTCTCTCTCAGCCTGCTTGAGCTCGCGTGTAATGTTTTGCTTGCGAGTAACTAAGCTCTTGATGCTCATCATAATGGACGCTCTTAGTTCCTCCATGCCTTTCAGTTCATTTTCTAACTTAGGTAGTTCCCCCGGCTCTTGAAGAAAGACAGCCTGCCTCTTTTGAATATGCCCTCCAACCATTACACCTGACGTTTCAAGAATCTCTCCTTCAAGAGTCACTTTCCTTGCTTTAACGTTATGCAGCCGGCGCGCCACATCTAAACCTTTAACAATTATCGTGTTGCCGAAAACGTATTCAAAAGCAGGCCTAAACTTTTCGTCGAACTCAATGAGGTCAACGGCAGCTCCGACCACTCCCTTATCGTCTTCAACTACTGGCCGCGGCCTAGAACGTATCAGATTCAATGGGATAAAAGTTGCCCGCCCCAACCCGTTTTTCTTAAGGAAATTTATGCATTCAACAGCCACTTCATCATTCTCCACTACGATGTAGTTAAGGCGTTGTCCTGCTGCAGCCTCAAGAGCCAGCGCATATTCTTCTCTAGTTTTGCCAAGCTCCGCTATAGTGCCATAAATTCCCTTTAAAACCCCCTTGTCACGTAGCTTTAAGATCTCATAGACTGCCGACTGAGACCTAAGTATACGCTCCCTTTCCTCGTTTATTGCCCTTATTCGGATTATTTCTTCCCTTAACTTTTGAAGTAAAGCCTCAACTTCCCTCAGCTCCCGCCCCTTCCTCCCCTCTTCAGCCTCAACTTCCCTCAGCTCGCTGGAAAGCGCCTTTTCTCTCTCTTCTTCCTTCCTCTTTTCTTCTCCCAGCAGGGCTAGCTCTCTTTTCATACTCTCGAGAGCATTTCTTAACCCATCTAACCTTTTCTTCTTCATTAAAAGACTGGCCTGACCATTTGCAAGTTCTCTTTCAATGATCTTCTTTTCAGCCTCGAGCCGCGCCTCTTCCTTCCTTAACCCGTCAAGCTCTACTCTAAAACGATCCAATTCCTCCCTAACTTTCACATACTCCGTATCCACA
>JAHLWW010000142.1 GCA_019057715.1 Candidatus Jordarchaeum sp. JNZ_1113 | reverse complement strand
GTATTACGAGTTCCGTGTTTTTCACTACGGGTTCTAGAAGCCTCCAATCGACCCCCAAACTTGTTTCGACGGCTGTGTGAATGCCCTTTTTCCTGAGTTCTTTAAGTAGGTTGGTTGAAAATTCGGATTGAATTGCTGGCTCTCCTCCGGAAAGCGTTACACCGCCTCCGGATTTCTCATAGAACACTTCATCTCTAAGAAGTATCGAGACAACCTCGTCCACCGTGTATTGTTTTCCGTAGATTTCGAGGGCGCCAGCTGGGCATGCTTCTACGCATTTTCCGCAGTAACTGCATCTATCTCTTAGTATTTCTATTCCATTTCGCCCCGTTTTTATGGCTTCACTGGGACATATTTTAGCGCATTTGCCATCCTTGATGCAGAGTTCTTCATACCAGACTATTTCAGGGTGCATTTTTATGCCCTCTGGATTTTGACACCAGGGACATTTCATTCTGCAACCCTTTAGGAAAACAGTCGTCCTGATCCCGGGGCCGTCTTCAGTGCAATGACGCTGTATATTGAAAATAAGACCAGTATCTGGATTCATTCAATCACCAAACAGATAAAAGGTGAGAAAAAAGAAAATTAGGGGGTTACGCTTCATATTCGAAGCGGGCTATTATTTCGTCTTGTAGGACTTTCGGTAGGTCTACGAATCTGAAGGAGTATCCGGAGACTTTGACTACCAGGTCGGGGTATTTTTCTGGGTGCTTCTGGGCGTCTAGCAGTGTTTCTTTGCTTAGGGGGTTGAATTGAACCATTCTGCATCCCAGCTCGAAGGCTGCCTCGATTAAGGATGCAAACTTTTCCAGTCCCTCGCTGCTCTTTATTGTTGCCGGGTTGAGGTTTAGTGTTAGTGATGTCCCGTCGCTCTGGTTGGCTTTTGACACTACCGCTGCCGATTTCAAAACAGCGGTGAGACCGTTTTTCGCTGTTCCATCCACCGGGTTGATCCCGATCGCGACCGGATTGTACGCCAGTCTTCCATCAGGTGTCGCTCCTATCAGTTTTCCTTCTAGGATCTGAGTGCCTGAAACCGAGATAAGGCACGTTCTGTGGGGGCCTCCCATCCAGCACATTCTTTTTCTTGCCTCTCTGTCGAGGACTTTTGCTGCCCAGAGAGCTAGCTCGTCCACGTATGGGTCGTCGTTTCCGTATTTTGGTGCTTTAAGTAGAATTTGTCTGACCTCCTCAGAGTCCTTGAAGTTGCTTCTGAGGGCTGATAATAGCTCTTGCATAGTGATGAGTTTCTTGTCGAATACCGCCCACTTGATTGCGGCTAGTGAATTGGCTATCGTCGCTATTCCCTGAGCGCTGACATTGGAGTGGTTGTATTTGGCTCCCCCACTCGTGAAGTCCTTAGCTGACTCTATGCATCCTTCAATCGTTGCTGAAAGAATCGGCACCGGGTAGTTTTCTGCGATTATCATGTCTTTTATGTAGGATTTCCTTACGCATAGGTCTACCGCGTATTCAATTTGCTTCTCGAAGGCTTTCAGCACGTCCTCGAATCTTTCAAAGTTCGTCGGTGTTTCGGCTCCAACTTGCTTCCAGCCGAGTATGTGTAGTCGGCCGCCGTTTAAGGCTGCCTCTAAGACGGAGGGCAGCCGGATGCATTGCCCGGAAGTGTATCCGTTGTTGTTTCCGCTTCCCGTTGGCTCCACACACCCCACGATCGAATAGTCGCGGGCGTCTTCTATTAGGTAGCCGTCAGCCACGAGGCCTCTAATTATCGTGGTGTCATTGTGGAACGCCACTCCGCCTGTTACGCGGTAAACTTCCGCTGCTTTAAGCAGGAAGTCGCGTGGGGTGTTGGGTGCGACCCTAACAGCTAGTCCGGTGCGGCCACACCCTCTTAACCTTTTTAGCGCCTCTATGAATAGGTAACTGACATCATTTACGGCGCAGTTGCCATTTCTGTCAACCCCACCGATGGTTATGTTGTTCGGGCCGAAGTAGATGTCCTGTGCAACCTTTATGAGGTACTCCATAAGGAGCTCCAGCGCTTTTTCCGGCGTTATTCTGCCACTTTCAACATCTTGCTTGTAGTAGGGGTATAAGTATTGGTCTACCCTGCCTGGGGCTATTATCATTTCTCCTCCGTATGCTATTGCCATGACGACTTGGGTGAACCAGATGGCTTGTAGAGCCTCAACGAATGTTGAGGGTGGTTCTGCGGGTACCCGTCTAATTCGTTTAGCGACCTCTAGGAGTTCACGTCTCCTCTCGTCGCCCGCCTTTGATGCTAAGTCTTCAGCAAGCACAGCAAATCTCTCTGCAAATTCGCAGACAGCTTCAGCAGACACTATCACGGCTTCCAGGAAGTCTTTAGCTTTTTTGAATTCTTCAGAGTCTTCTGGGAGGCTCTTTCTTAGCTCCTCTAACCTCTCTTGTGCCTGTCGCGCGATCCCCCTGAAGCCTAAGTCAAGCACTTTCTTTGTCCCAATAGTGATATGTCCTTGCATCGGCGTAACTGCTACAAGACAATCCATGTCGTATGGCGCTGACCAGATGAACTTGTATTTCTCAACGAACTCGTCTGGAATCTTTATGGGCTCGCCCAGCAATCCCTCTTCAGCAAATTTCCTCGTTATGAGCGCCGAAACTGACCGCTCCCGCCAGTAGGGTATAATTTCCGTGGTTAACAGTCGAAATTCTTCGTCTGAGAGGGATTTAGCTAATTCCATTAACCTCTCTGCGGAGAGGCTTCCAATCCCATCCTGGAAAGCCTCCTTAATTTTTTCTGGATTGTTTCGAAACAGCAATGGCATCAATATCTCTCTTGAAGCCGGCCCAAATACCTCAACACCTAATGGGATTCCTCCTCTTTTTCCCGCCCAGCAACCCACTATAAGTTCCTCGTCTTCAATTCTAATACTCATGTTCCTTAATGTTTCACGAAAAGCCATCGCTGCACGCATACAAGGACCTATGGGTTGACTTTCAGTAGCCTTGTACACCCGCGTATACCACAACATTCTTTCGATGTCGGTTTGAAGCGGCGTATTCAAAACCTTCTCTTTATATTTCCTGATCCTTTCAGGAACGCCGGCTTCTACTTCCTCTCCCTTTACAACAGTCCCCCTACAAACAGTTTCTACAACTTTTTCCGTTCCCATCCTCTCCCTTCATTTATTTCGTATCTTCCTTCCCCCAAGAGAATAAACGGTCCTTGGAGGCTTAAAAATTTGTTTTTCAATTCTTGACCACTTTGGTTCAACAAAGATTTTTAAAGGTAAAACGGCGGTTAGAATAGGAGGAGCTTAATAAGGGGGAGGGGAACATGAAAACAGATTTTTTATGTTTTTGGAGGCGTAAGGGCTGACGTGATGTTCTGGTTGTGGTTGATGATTCACTTGACTCATTCGAGGTTAGGAGAAGGCTGAGTGACGTGTCTTTAACATCCTCATCGAGGAAGGAGAGCTGATTTCTGTTTTAGCGGTGCCAGAGAGCGTCTTCAGAAATTATAAGTCTCCATTCATGCTGAATGTGAAGGAAGAGGGAATAAGGGTATGATTGAACTTTCCCACCTTGTAAGAAAAGGCGGAAAAGTTCTTGGAAATCATGAAGCTTGCGTTTAATTCCGGGGACTACGACTCCTGCGTCTCAAGGTGCTACTTATACGACGTTCTTTATTGTTGAGGCTGTTTTGCTTAACAAGGGTTTGAGAGCAACTTCTAATAAGGGGTCCATGGTGGAGAGTTTTTGTTTTTGTGTTGTTTGTTTTGTTTCAGTAAGTTTTTAGGGTTGTGTGTTTTTGTTTTGTGTGGTGGTTTATTTGGTTTTGGGTCCTTATGCGCGTGTTTTGGATAGGCTTGTTGAGTGCCTGAGGGAGCGCTTTAACCTTGTTAGTGTGGTTGTTTTTGGGTCTGTGGCGAGGGGGGATTTCAGGAGCGATAGTGACGTTGATGTTTTGATTGTGGCTGACAACTTGCCTGACAGGTACGAGCGATTTAAGATTTTCGATGACGTGGAGAAGTGCTTGGAGGATGACCTGAATGAATTGAGGAGAGCTGGGTTTAGCGCCTTCATTAACCCGATCATTAAGTCTGTTGAGGAGGCTAGCAGGGTCTCCCCCCTCTACTTGGACATGGTTGAGGACGCCGTCATACTTTATGATAGGAATGGCTTCTTTGGGAAGGTTCTTGACAGGCTTAGGGGGAGGCTGAGGGAGCTTGGGGCTAAGCGGGTGCGCTTGGGGAAGAAGTGGTACTGGATTTTGAAGGAAAACTATCGTTTTGGGGAGGTCATAGAGATTGAATAACGTGGAGATGGCGGCCTCATACCTGGAGGAGGCCTTGAGAAGAGTTAGGGTGGCTGAGTGGTCTCTCAGTGAGGGGGCTTACGCCTATTGCATCAGGCAGTCGCAGGAGGCTGTGGAGCTGGCGTTGAAGGCGGCATTGAGAATGGTGGGAGTCGAGCCCCCAAAGTGGCACGACGTCGGCCCGGTCCTACTAGAGAGCCGTGGACGCTTCCCGAAGTGGTTTGACGAGAAAATAGACGAGCTTGCGTCAACGTCGAGGTGGCTTAGGCGTGAGAGGGAGCCTAGCATGTATGGCGACGAGGAGAGCGGCCTACCTCCGCAAAGACTTTACACGAAAACCTACGCGGAGAGAGCACTCAACGAGGCGAGAAACACTGTCGAGTTCGTCCGCAGGCTAATTCGAGGGGGAACCGGGTGACTGAGCTGAGCACTCCCGATGACCTTTCGTCAAAACAAGGACCTATGTTTTTCAGAGAATAAGAAAAAAGGTTGTTTGGCTGTGTTGCTGGTTATTTCTGTTTTTTCTTTGCCACTTTTACAGTTCCTTCGTCCGCGTCTACTATTACGTGGTCTCCTGTTTCTATTGCTTCGAGAGGGTTCTTATCTAGGTTATCTATGAAGGGTATTTGTGCGAGTATCGCTCCTGTTAGGAGTATTTCTTCGCTTTTCACGTTGATTATGGCTGCCGGCGCTGTGCCACGCTTCTTCATAGCGTAAACTGCGAAGGGGTTGTATGTTGTCCCCTTCCCGTAGGGAAATACAAGAACTTTTCCCTTGACGCTTTTCCCTTCCAGTTCGTGCCCTTTCTCGATCACTATCCCAGTGTTCGGGTCTACGCCTCCGACGAAGGATATTGGCTGCCTTGAGACCAGTGCTTCTCCTTCAGCCTTCCCTCCAACCAGCCCACGACCCTTCAAAATCAAGCTCATCATTTCCCCCTCCACTCCCCTGTTATTGCTGCCTGTATGCATTCACGCGTGCTCCCATAAAGG
>JAHLWW010000141.1 GCA_019057715.1 Candidatus Jordarchaeum sp. JNZ_1113 | reverse complement strand
GAGCGCTCTTCTTCGATGGTAAAGCGTTAAGCTACTTGGAGGATTACCCATTAGGCGATGTTAAGCCCGGCTGGGCGCTCGTCAGGGTAAAACTGGCGGGTATATGCAGAACGGATATAGAGATAACGCGCGGCTACATGTCTTTTAGAGGCGTATTAGGACATGAGTTCGTCGGAGTAGTGGAGGAGGCAGACGACCCCAGTCTTATAGGTAAGAGGGTGGTTTCTGAGATCAACATTCCATGTAAGAGCTGCGATGTCTGCAAAAGCAGGCTGGAGAAGCACTGCCCGAACAGGAAGGTTCTTGGCATTTCTGGGGTTGACGGCTGCTTCGCGGAGTTCGTCTTAACCCCTGAGGATAACCTTTACAGGGTTCCCGACAATGTCGAAGACGAGGAAGCGGTTTTCACGGAGCCACTAGCCGCATGCCTCGAAATAACGTCGCAGGTTCACATTAAGCCGGAGTGGACCGTGTACATTTTAGGTGACGGAAGACTTGGCCTCCTCGCCTCGCAGGTTATACGACTCCTCGGTTGCGAAACGGTTCTCATAGGAAAGCACCCTGAAAAGATGCGTGTGGCTGAGGACTTTAATATCGAGGTAGCCAATTACATTGATCCACCTAAAAGGAAAGCAGACCTCGTTGTGGAGTGCACCGGGCGACAGGAGGGAGTTGCCTTAGCAAAGCAGCTTTTGAAGCCGACGGGAATAATAGTTGCTAAGAGCACTTACCACGGCGTAGCCAACATAGATTACTCCTCCATCGTTGTGGATGAAATTTCAGTTGTAGGTTCAAGGTGCGGCCCGTTTCAACCAGCACTTCGCCTGCTATCGCAGGGCCTAGTAGATGTTAAACCGTTGATATCTGGCACGTATCCATTGGAGAAAGGTTTAGATGCGTTTGGTCTCGCTGAGGGAGGCGAGGCGATAAAAGTGCTTGTTAAACCATAGGGGGCTACTTCGTGTTTAAGGTCCTCGTAACAGACGTAGATGGAACCATAACGGGAAGGGATACATCCCTGCATCTACCAGCGGTGGAACTCATACGCAAGCTGTCCCGTAAAGTGCCTGTTGTCCTCTGCTCGGGGAATGCCGCATGCACCCTTATGACGTTGAGCCTCTATATAGGCTCCAAGGGACCATTCATAGCGGAGAATGGAGGCGTGGTGGGCTCGCCATTCTGGCAACCGCCTATCCAAACTCTGGCTTCAAAGGAAGCCCCCTTGAGGGCTTTGAAGGTGCTGAGGGAAAAGCTGGGTGGCAGGTTGCAGGAGGCTGACCAAACGTTCCGGCTGACCGATGTTGTTTTGAAGAGAGATGTGAGCGTTGAGGAAATCGTGTCGGTTTTGAGGAGGGAAGGAGTGAACGTTAGTGTTTTCGATTCAGGATACGCTATACATATCTGTGGCCCCGGCGTCAGCAAAGCCGTGGGGTTGAACGTTGTTCTCGACAGGCTGGGGTTAAGCGGCGAGGACGCTGTGGGCATAGGCGACGGGGCGAACGACGTCGAGCTCCTTGAGGCGTGTGGCTACGGTATAGCTCTCCAGAATGCGCCTGAAGCCCTCAAGAGTGTAGCTGACTATGTAACTAAGGAGCCATATGGAGACGGGTTTGTGGAAGCCGTGACACGGCTCTTTAAGCCACTCCTCTAACAGAGAAAAATTCGGATCAATCACCGAACAAGAAAAGCTATATTATACTCTTTAACAAATAAGGGATTTATGAGTCTCAATCTTTATTGAGGTGAGGTAATGGAGTTTGAGGTAGTCAAGGCAGGGGAGCGGGAAGGAGCAGCTTTTCTGAATCCGGATGACGCGTCCTCACAGGGGCTTTTTGATGGTACTGTAATTGTCTTTGAGGACCCGACAACAGGGAACTTCGGCGCTGCCCCAGTCTATACGGATAAGAGGATTGATAAGGGGAAAATTCACATAGACTCGACGCTTGTAGAGTCATGCGGTTTAGACGAGGGCTTCTCGGTCAAAGTTGAAAAGTATAAGGGGAGAATTCATCCTGTTAGGGAACTCGTCATAGGGATAGAGCCGCTGGGGGACCAGAAGCCGGAAGAAGTATTTAAGGTGGCGCAGGAGAGAAGAAGCGAGCTTAAGAAGCTTCTAGATAGACGCGTTATTTTCAAGAAGATGAAGATACGCTGGAAGGACCTTAACGTGAACATATCCATTGAAGCCACGAAGCCTGACTTGACTGGCAGGGAGCTAGCTATAGTGAACTGGGCGGAAATGGAGAAGGCTGAAATAGTCCCCATAGGGCCTGCAATGCCATTCAACGCCATTCTCCTAATAGACATTTCTGGGAGCATGAGCACCAAGGACATGGAAGTGACAAACATTGCTCCCGCCAGAGAGGGAATAGTCAGTCTCCTTACTTCGGAAGATGTCGCCAGCTTCCTTGCAAGATTCGAAGAGGGAGAAGCGGTGAGGCGCAGACATGGGGCAGCCTTCGCAGCCCTTCTCTATCTAGCCGAGAAGGTCGGCAGAGGGTACGGTGAGAGGGTATCCATAATAACGTATCATGACGAGGCGGAAATCCTGAAGTTTAACGAGAAAAACTACTTTGACGCTGCCAGCGGCAACATCGAGGAGGTAGCGGACGTGATAATCAAGAAAGTCGCTTATGCGACAGGAGGATACACGAACTTCTCTGACGCACTCAGGAAAGCGCTCACCCTCCTCAGAAACGAGTTTAAGGACACTAACACCATGATAGTCTTTCTGAGCGACGGCTTCCCCCAAGGAACAGACAATGAGGAGTCGGTCAGGAACATAGTGGAGAAGGAAATCGCACGAATGAGCAACGTCGTAATATACACTGTTGGAATAGGAGGAGAAGTAAACGAAGTTCTGATGCAACATATCGCCTCGGTCACGGGCGGCGTCTACTTCAAAGCCTCAGACCTAGGAAAACTACTAAGCTGGTACGGGGAACTCGCAAGGACATTCACTAAGTCCATACACCAGAAAGAAAGGATACCACCCGAAGGACCAGTGGAGGAAAGCAAGGAAGAAGAAGCAGAAGAGAAAGAAAGGAAGGAAAAGAAAAAGAAGAGGTGACACATAAACTTTCCTATTGTTTGCTCGAGACGGGGAGCGAAGTATTTTTTGGGATTCATATTATCTTTTTTAAATTGCCTTTAATCTGCAAGTTGTTCTCTGATTTTTCAGTAGTTTTTACCAATTTTCCAATTATGATTCGTCGGGAAAACATTAAATATACGCTCACCTAAGACTATTAAAGACACCCCTTTTGGTGGTTGCAATGCAGAAGCTTCAGCATGAAGAGTTTCCTCAGCTTCCTTTCCAGACTAGGAGCGTTTGTCCCGAGTGTAAAAGGGTGATCGACGCGACAGTCTATGAGGATGATGGAAGAGTTATGATCACTAAGACGTGCCCCGAGCATGGACAAGTGACCGACGTCTACTGGGGTGACGCTGAACTCTACAAGAAGGTAGCTAGATGGAACTACAGTAGAGTTAAAATCGAGAACCCGCATGTTGAAGCCTCGCACGGCTGCCCATATGACTGCGGGCTATGCACTAATCATAAGACTTACACCGTCCTCGCTCTTATAGATGTCACGAACAGGTGTAACCTCCGCTGCCCCATATGTTTCGCCAATGCGGCCGTCACGGGGTATGTCTATGAGCCAAGCCAAGAGCAGATCCGCTACATGCTAGAAGTCTTTAGGAGAAACTCGCCCGTCCCAGCACCAGCAGTTCAGTTTGCTGGAGGAGAACCTACTGTTAGAGAAGACCTGCCAGACCTCATCAGAGCGGCTAGAGAAACTGGTTTCGCTCACGTCGAAATAGCGAGCAACGGGTTGAAGCTTGCCCAAAGCGTCGACTACTGCCGTGAGTTGGTTGAAGCAGGTCTGAGCACGGTCTACTTGCAGTTTGACGGGGTAACTCCGGAACCATACTTGGAGGCGAGAGGGAAGAATCTGCTTCCGGTCAAGCTGAGAGCTATTGATAACTGCCGGAAGGCGGGGTTACACTCCATAGTCTTGGTTCCAACAGTTGTTCGCGGGGTGAACGACAGGCAGATCGGGGACATAATAAGGTTCGCCGTCGACAACTACGACGTGGTTAGAGGAATAATATTCCAGCCTGTGAGTTTCACGGGGAGAATAGATGAATCGAAGAGGCTGGAAATGAGGATCACGATTCCAGAGGTCTTGAAGGCGTGCGAGGAGCAAACCGGGGGACGCATAAAGGTTTCAGACTTCTATCCCTGCACTACGCCGACTCCACTTTCTAGGGCGCTGTCCGCCTACTTCGGCAGACCAGTCGTCGAATTCGGAAACCACGTACACTGTGGAATGGCAACATTCATCAGGGTTGAAGGAGACGGCGAGTACTACCCCATAACGCACTATGCCAACGTGGACAGAATAATGGAGACCTTCGAGAAGTGCGCTGAGGACTTCAGAGGTAACGCGCTCTCAAGAACTAGGGGGAGGATCAGGTTGCTCGCAGGAATGCTACGCCACTTCAAGAAAAGAGGGTTACTCTTCAACCTCTTCAGAAAAGTTCTAATCTCAGGCGACTACAGCTCTCTAGGAGACTTTATGAGAAGCGTGATCCTTATAGGTTCAATGCACTTCCAAGACCCCTACAACTTCGACCTAGCAAGGGTAGAGCGGTGCGTGATAAACTACGGGACGCCAGATGGCCGCGTAATACCTTTCTGCACGTATAACAGCCTCCACCGGCCAGCGGTGGAAAAGCGGTTCAGCATCCCCATCGAAGAATGGCGGAAACGGCGAGGCGGCGTAATAGACGAGACAGCCGAGTAGCAAAAACAATTCTTCCTAATATTTTTATCATTCAAGAGACAGTTGGGTTTGCATTAGTTCCTGAATAGATAACTTTATATAACACTTTTTAACATTTATTTGTATGATGATTGAGAGGTTGTTGACGCTTAGCGAAGCCTGCGAGAGATTAGGCATTCATCCAAATACGCTTAGGAAATGGGATAGGCAGGGGAAGATCAGAGTTGTTAGGACTGTTGGTGGTAGGAGGAGGATACCTGAGAGTGAAGTTGAGCGTTTGATGGGTATTGTTAAGCCGGACGTATCCAAAAAAGCCGTGATCTACGTTAGGGTTTCCCCTCATGACCAGAAACAGAAGGAGGATCTAGAGAGGCAAAAGCAAAGTTTACTGAGTTACGCCAAATCTAAAGGGTATGAGGTTGTCGCGATCTTAGAGGACGTGGC
This sequence comes from Candidatus Jordarchaeum sp. JNZ_1113, assembly GCA_019057715.1. Lineage (GTDB taxonomy): Archaea > Asgardarchaeota > Jordiarchaeia > Jordiarchaeales > Freyrarchaeaceae > DTBI01. The sequence goes on along the minus strand of JAHLWW010000141.1, from coordinate 34 downwards.
AAGCGGACTCAACGAGAACAGAAAGTCCCTGAAC
>JAHLWW010000140.1 GCA_019057715.1 Candidatus Jordarchaeum sp. JNZ_1113 | reverse complement strand
GGTTGTATGACTCGGTGGAGAATGCATCTCGAAGTAGTGTGGTTTCCATTGGCTTTTTCATAATTCTTTTTGGCGACATCAGTTTGTACGTTTTTCTTTATCGAAGGTGGAGACTTGCGTGAAGCTCCTGACGGAAGCCCCGTCCTCTCCTGGCGCAGTTACTATTATAAGTAGCAACGTGCGAAAATGCATTTGCAATAGTAATTAATCTATTCATTTTTAATCTAAGCTTCAATCTGAGTAGTAATTAATTAAATCATAGAGCTCTTAACGGTAAATTGGCATGGTTACTCGGTGGTTTGATGGAGTTTTCCGCTATTAAAGATGAAGGTCTTGAACGTCTTGTGCGATTAAAAGCTAAATAGTTGCTCGGCAGTTTCCAGATATATAACTTATTGAGGTTGAAGCCGCCTAAAATTTGCCTAATATGTGGCGAGACAAATGAGCTGAATGGGCGCGTCTTAAGTGTATGTGAGACTTAAGCGGTAGGATTCTGAACTGCGTAGTCTTTGGTAGACTTGTGTAGCTCTTGGTTTTCATCGAGCCCGTTCTGGGCTCACATCGCTCTCTAACCCTGTCGAGTCGAACCCGCCCCATACATCCACGCCAAGCCCTTTCGAGCCTGAGGTCATCTGTATGGGGAAAGTCCCCCCATCTGAAGGTGGCATCATCCGTAGGAAGCCATGCTTCCAGAGCAGAGCCCGGCTCCGGAAAGGTTAATGAGCAAGTCTATTTAAATCTATCTTGAAACTGTTTTTTGAAGGCGCTTCGCCGCCGTTTTTGGCATTGTAAATTTCCGGCGTGCCGCCCTTATCGTTGGCGGTGAAAACCCCTCGGGAGCTTTAATCGTGGAAGATGAGAAAGGTAGAATCTGTTGACCCCACGAAGGTGGAATCATCGTTGAGGAGATAGTGATTAATCTTTTATTTCGTCGTTTGTTGTTTCCCAGAGCCACTCTAGAGGGTTTTCCGTTTCTACAAATTTGAATTGTTTAAAGTCCTTTATGTTTTCTGTCCATATGAATTCCACTTTTCCTCTTGCTGTGCAAGCTAGTAGTGCGTCGAAGAAGTCTCCGCCTCTTAGTCCGATTCTTTCAGCCTCAAGCACCGCTTCCCTGTAATCTTCGATTGTCGGCTGCAGTTTCCGTATTGCAGTTGACTTAAGGTAGGCTGTGCATATTTCGGCTGCGCGGCTTGGGCTTAGAGGGTTCTGAACCTTCCTGCTCGTGATGACCGAGTAGAGCTCGGCTATGTTTTGGAGGCTGACGTATGCCTCCAGGAATCCTAGGACTGCAGCCTTGATTATCACTGCCGCGCCTCTGTTACTGGGACTTAACTCGTCACTGGCATAGCAAAGGATCATTGTGTCGAGTAAAACGCGTTTCCCGTAGTGCTCGGTTTCAGTTATATCCACTCCGTTAACGAGTATCCTCATATATTTCCCTTCTGCTGAGGTGTGGGACGCCGATTTTCGCGGGCTTTTCTAGGATTTCGAGGAGCTTCTCGTCCGCGGTTTTCCTCTTGAGTTTCGCCTCGAAGCTCCTACTGCTTGTCAGCCTGATTTCGAGCTTGTCTCCGTCTTCAAGTCCAAGGGCCTCCCTCACCTCTACGGGAATGTAAAGCTTGCCCTTATGGTATGTTCCGACTCCCAAGCTGGACACCTAGTAACCACAATAGTTAAAGGCCAATATAAAAGTTGCCAAAAACAGAGTGGGCACCAAACTTGAAGGTCAACGCTCCGACTAGCAACGTCTTAGAAACTCTTATAGGCTTCGGCTCATGTAACCGTTCCATATGAGTGTGTGTTACGCTGACCGGTTTTACTCGAAAGACGAAATCTTATCACTTCTCCACCCTAAAGTTGCTAGGTGGTATTCTCGCTTCGAGCCCACTCCTCCCCAGTCGATGGCTATCCCGCTAATCCACCGCGGCGAGAACGTGCTTATCACCAGCCCGACTGGGACGGGTAAGACGCTTGCAGCCTTCCTCACCATAATGAGCGAGCTCGCCTTCATGGAGTGGAACGGCGTCCTCGAGGACAAGGTCTACGCCGTCTACGTAAGCCCACTGAGGGCCCTCAACAATGATATAAAGCGTAACCTGCTGTCCCCCCTTGAGGAGATGGGGCTTGACTTCGTAAGAGTTTCGGTGAGGACGGGGGACACCCCTGCGAACGAGAGGCAAAAAATGCTCAGGAAGCCTCCTCATATACTGATAACGACCCCTGAAACCCTAGCCATAGTGCTTAACGCGACGAGGTTCAGGGACAAGCTTGAGCCGCGCTGGGTCGTAGTCGACGAGATCCACGCTCTCTTCGAGAGCAAGAGGGGTGCTCACCTTTCGCTTAGCCTCGAAAGGCTAAACCACCAAGCGTCATTTCAGAGGATAGGGCTCTCAGCCACAATATGGCCTCTCGACGAGGTTGCCCGCTTCCTCGTGGGGGAGGGAAGAAGTTGCGTGGTCGTTAACGCCTCATACGCCAAGGAGAAGGATATAAGGGTTGAAACTCCCGTCCCGGACCTCGTCCACATTGAAGCGGAGAAGCTTAACAGGGAAATGTATAGAAGGCTGGGCGAGATAATAGACGAGCACAGGACGACGCTCGTCTTCACGAACACGCGTTCCGGAGCCGAGAAGGTCGCCTTCCACCTTCAGGACAGCGTCGACATAGATGATATCGGAACGCACCACGGTAGCCTCTCGAGGGATGTCAGACTGGACGTCGAGGAGAAACTTAAGAACGGCGAGCTCAAGGTGGTTGTGAGCTCTACGAGCCTCGAGCTGGGAATAGACATAGGATACATAGACTGCGTCGTTCAGATAGGGTCCCCGAAGAGCATAACGAGGTGTCTTCAGAGGATAGGGAGGGCGGGCCACAGGATAAGGGATGTTTCGAAGGGCGTGCTGCTATGCATGAGTCACGATGACCTTTTAGAGTGTGCTGTTATGGTTAAGTGCGCCTATGACGGCGTCCTTGACAGGGCTTCCCATCCTCAGAACGCCCTTGACGTCCTCGCCCAGCACTTGGTGGGGATGGCTTTAGAGCGGAAGTGGAATGCTGAGGAAGCGTTTAACGTTGTGAGAAGGTCTTACAGTTTCAGAAGCCTCTCTTGGGATGACTTTGAGAGCGCCCTGAAGTATCTGTCCGGCGGATATGGGCTTGAGCCATACAAGGTTTACGGCAAAGTCTGGTACGACGAGCACGACAGGGTTTTTGGTAGGCGGGGGAAGTATGCGAGAGTAATATACATGCTCAACCTTGGAACCATACCGGACGAGGTGGCGATAAAGGTTTACGCGCTCCCCGGCAAGAGATACGTAGGCAACATTGAGGAGGAGTTCCTCGAGAGGCTCGAGCCCGGCGACATATTTGTCCTCGGAGGAAGAGTCTACGAGTTCGTCAGGGCAAGCGGGCTGAACGCCTACGTTAAAGACGCCAAGGGCAAGAAGCCCACTATACCGTCTTGGTTTAGCGAGATGCTTCCGCTGAGCTTCGACCTAGCGTGCGAAATTAGGCGCTTCATAGAGAAAGTCTTCAGGGGGGAAATAGGCGAGGAGGAGCTGAAAGAGGAGTACAGGGTTAGCGATTGGGCTGCCAAGGCGATCCTGAACTTCCTGCGGCTCGAGAAAGAGTTTCTTGGAAAGCTTGGAATAGAGGTTAACGGGAGAAGCCTGCTCGTGGAGGAGTTTGAGGACGAGGATGGAAGGCAGAACTTTCTGTTCATGTTTCTCTTCGGTAGGCGTGTCAACGATGCCTTATCGAGAGCTTATGCGTGGGTTGCGAGCAGAGAAGTAGGGGCTAACGTTGGCCTAGCAGTCACCGACCACGGCTTCATGCTCACTGTTCCCCGCAAGAGAAAGCTCGATGTCCGTCTCGTTGTAAGCAAGGTTTCCTCATCCAACCTTAGAGACGTCCTCTCGAAGGCCATCAGGAGCACTGAAATGTTCAGGAGGAGGTTCCGCCACGTTGCTGCTAGGAGCTTCATGGTTCTCAGAAACTACAAGGGGCACGAGATAGGGGCTAGAAGACAGATGAGGAACGCGGAGGTCCTCATGAAAGCTGTCTCAGAGTTCGACGGCTTCCCAATAGTAAAAGAGACCGAGAGAGAAATAATGGAGGACGTCATGGACGTCAAGAACGCCATTGAAGTACTTAAGTCAATAGAAAGAGGGGAGCTGGAGATAATCCACGTCAAAACCCCGGTTCCCAGCCCATTAGCTCACGGAGTATACCTTTCAGGCCTTTCAGACGTGGTCCTTATGGAGGACAGACTCAAGCTGCTGGAATACCTCTACCAGAGAGTGGTGGAGGAGTCCTCTTGTGGGGAAAACCACTAGAGAACCTGGGCCTCATGATAGAAGATGTGGGCGTGCTCGCCGTAGCAGACCTCCACCTGGGTTACGAGGACGTGCTGAGGGAAGAAGGCCTCTTTATCACCAGCCAGTACCCCAAAATAAAGGAAATGATCCTCGAAATGATAAACACTCACTCCCCCGACATCCTCATAATCAACGGAGACTTCAAACACGAGTTTGGAGAGGCAAGCCTCCAAGAGTGGGTTGAGGTGAGAGACCTCATCGAAGCCCTCCTGAAAGAGAAAGTTAAACTCGCATTCATTCGGGGCAACCACGATAACTTCATCGTCACCCTCATGAAGAAATACGAGCTCCCGCTAGAAGTCGAAGTCAAAATAGAAGACTACCTTTTCCTCCACGGGCACCGCACCCCCTCACAAACCGCCGAAAAAATAGTGATAGGACACGAGCACCCTTCAGTTCTGTTAAGGGACGAGTTCGGGACAAAGTTCAGGTACAAAGCCTTCCTCATGGGAAACTACGCCGAAAAGGAGCTGGTAGTACTGCCCTCAATGCACCCCCTAGCCACCGGAACCCTGATAAACAAAGAACGGGACTACATGTCCCCGCTGCTGAAATTCACAGACGTCGGAGAATTCACACCATACCTGGTTGAGCCAGGAGTTACCGTGAAAAAATTTCCAAAAGTAAAGAACCTCCGCGACATATGACCCAACCAAAAAAGATAAATGAAAAAAATCAGAAAAAATATCGAATGTCATGCGACTTTTAGCAGGCAATTAACCCCTGTGGGAGGAGGTCTATTGTCGATTGCTATTGAAACTTTCGACTTAACCAAGGTCTACTCGAAGCTTGTCGCCGTCGACAGGCTCAACATTAAAGTTCCTGAGAAATGTGTCTTCGGCTTTCTTGGCCCGAACGGGGCGGGCAAAACAACCACGGTTAAGATGCTGACAGGCCTCACGCCTCCAACTAAGGGAACCGCTACGGTCATGGGCTGGGACATAA
>JAHLWW010000139.1 GCA_019057715.1 Candidatus Jordarchaeum sp. JNZ_1113 | reverse complement strand
CCAGCACACCGCCTGAACCGCAAAAAGGGTCCAGCACAACATCGCCTCTGGAAGCATACCTCCTTAACAGCCTCCCAGCTACCTGAGGAATCATTCTGGCAGGGTATGGGTGAAGACCATGAGTCATGTATCTCGTATCAACACCTCTAAAATCCCAGTCTTCTCCCTCAACAACTTTCACATTAATAATTTCGCTAAACACCTGCCGCCATCCTCCCAGATCACCACGATACCTTTCGAAGCGAGCTGAACACTCCCAGTAACTCGTCAAGGCATCACAGTCCACTTTCACATTAACTTCATTAGGTTATATAAAGTAAACTATTATAAAAACAGAGAAAAAGAAAGCGTTAATCTTGCCTTCTTCCATATTTTTTATATAGCTCTGGAAGGAATTTTGGTAGGTTTCCCATTTCTTCTTGGCAGTGCTTGTATAGGCCTTTGGCGAACTCCTCTGGAAGCATTGCCGGTATTTTAAACGTTGACAGCATTTTTGCTCCATGTGGTGTCGCCTCATACTGGTGTACCAGCCACGCTATCGGTTCCCCGTTCTCGTCGATTATACTTGCGGCGACAGCGTGGCTCATCGTCACGGGTATAGGCACATTTTTCGGGTCCTCCCAACGGATGCGCAGCGTCACAGTCGCTTCACCAATGTCTTCTTCTGCAATATGAACAGCGCCAACGTGGCCTTTCTCTTTCGGGTGAACTTCCCACTTAAACCCCTTATGATCTTTCGGGTGCCAAAGACTATATCTTTCCTCGTTTATGTTGTCCCACCACCAGTCAATCATCTCCGGAGTTACACCTTCTAAGTCATGTTCAACGATAACCTCAACATACTCCAACCCTTCCTCCCTCCGATAAGTGAGCCTGAGAACAATACAAAAACACCTATAAAAACTTACAGCTAACTTTTAGGGTGTCGCAGGTGCGACGTGAGTGTTGTCATGTTTCCTGATGGGGACCCCCGGTGGGCATGTTGAATTTGAGTTTTAGTATTTGTAGCATTTTTCTTCCGTTGGGAAGCATGCCTGTGTCATTGTTGAAGAAGACGTAAATGGATTCTGGCTTCTCAGCCGCAATTCTATCGGCAACCTCTTCGAGTTCCTCTTCACTGTATACGTAGGAGTACCAGGAGGTTCTACCGTGCAGTCTAAGGTAAACTCTTCCATCAGACACTATGATGCGGCGTGGTAGGTCGGGTGCGTCAACGGAGACCACAGTCAAGCTAAGACCATGCGCCCAGTTAATCCATTCCTCGCTGAACCACTCCTTGTTTCTCCACTCCAACGCGAAGCGTGGACCCAACTCTGCCTCATCGACAAAATTCTCTATCTTCTCCACGGTTTTTCCCGTTGGCTTCATGTTTGGCGGGAGCTGGAAAAGGTAGAAGCTCACTTTTCCATCTAGAGGGGCGAATATCTCCCTGAACCGTTTCCATGTGGAGAAGGAGCGCTCACCGAACTTAAACACGTGGGTTATGAGACGAGAAACCTTAACAGTCCACCTAAACCATTCAGGGGTCCTCTTAGCCCAACCTCTAACTTGGCTAGGGAAGGGAAACCTGTAGTAGCTTGCGTTGAGCTCAACAGCGTTAAGACCGCTATTCTTAACATACCAGTCAAAGTTTCCTTCCGGGTTCCAGAAGTAAGCCCAACCACTCGTCCCAACGAAAACACCCAACAACACCACCACCAAAAACTCAGAGCAAAGCGGAAACTTTCATGTGCCCCCTCAGCCTATCTGGAAATTCGTTAACAGCTTCCAAGATTATCCTCCACGCTTCCCCCCGGACTCCGCTCCTACTCAATGAAACCGCTCTCACATTCAACATTTAAGTGCATAGCGAAACATTATTTAAACATAATTATGCACGCATGAACAATAACAAACATATTTAATCATTCTTCAAGGTGTCATTGACAAAGATGACAAATGACCACAAGTTGCGGAATATAAGGTAATAAATAACTTTCTAAAGAGAGCCTTAAAAGCATCTTTCAGAATTTTTGTCCTCTTTTTTCGATACGGAACTTCATGCAACTTGAACTATTATTATCTTCCCTCTGCTCTGTTTTTGATGCAATCTTTGGCGGCAACGGGAAATTTCACGGAATAAATAATTGTTGTCTTCATGCTCAGAAGACTTGTCGCTTTAGGACCTCTTCTAGTTTTAGTCCGTCATATAAGATTTTGTGGTGTTCGAGCATTTTTCTGATGAGGAGAGATTCCAAGTCTTTTCTCTCGACTACCACAATATCGAGAGGAAACCTTTTTCCGTGTAGCTTTCTCCTGATTTTTACTGCTTCTTCTATCGGGTCAACGACGGATTTTAGGATAACCATCACGTCGAAGTCACCTGAGTCCGAGCTGGTTCCTCGGGCTCTTCCCCCGAACAGGATGACCGTCACCTTTCCCGAGTAGGTTTCAATTATCACGTCAAGTAAAGCTCTAAGAAAGCTTTCAGCCTCCAGCCTGAAGCTCATAGTAGCGCCTCCACGAATTCTGCTATCACCTTTGCATGCGCCAGGCACCTCTCAGCTCTCCTCCTATCATAAATTATCGACTTAGTACCAGGGTACCTGGCGCCGGTATAATGCGGAGTAAGGTAGTCGGAGCTTAAACGGACGTGCTCCGGAATACTAATACCTACCTTTTCCAGTTCATCCACGAGCACTGACAGGTCATGAGTGAAAGGGTAGGAGTTTACAAGCTTAATCAGTATTCCCTTGAGGTAGAACTCCACGGATTGATGAGCATTAAAACACGCTGCCCAGTAAACTCCCTCTTTAAGGTAGCGTTCTCCCTCCTTAAGGAAAAACCTTGCCCGCTCAGCCCACTCCAAGTAGGTCATGGTTCAACCTCAAAAACGCAACAGACATATACTAGTAGAGACGGGATCAATATAAATGTTCCATCTAAAATAAAAGGTCAAGTGCCTTCTCGGCTACTTAATGAAGTGGAATCACCACAGTCAATTCTGAATCTCGCTTCACGAGTCCTCTGCTCCCCTCTTTATGTGCAACTTCAAATTCAAACGCGAAACGAAAAAAGCGCCGAACCATCATATTCGTCAGCTACTCGCCAACTTCGAAAAATGAAAAGTGGATAATCTAACTATTAAGCTCTTAATTTTGGACAGCATCATAGTTACCTTTGGGCCTCCAAGAAGCCTTTTCGTACCATGAAACGTTCTTTTATCTAGGTAATGATTGACGCTGGCATCTATTAGAAACACAGATAAAGCTTCTTTAGGGCAACGCCACTTTTTCGCCCCCAATAATAAAGACTTTCTTCAATTATGGTTGCATAATGCTTGATAAAGGGTAACTTATTAAATTCCTTTTTTACCATGTGCTGAATGGTGGTTGCGATGAATGGGCGCGGGCTTAGATGGAAGTCGCTTTTTGACCCTGAAAGCGTGGCTGTTATTGGCGCTTCTAATACGCCGGGGAAAATAGGCATGATCTTGTTTTCAACCATTGTAGCGGGAGGATTCAAGGGAAACGTTTACCCTGTAAATCCGAACGCCGAAAGTGTCTTAGGGTTTAAGGCATACGCTAGCATCAGGCAGGTTCCGGAAGACGTTGAACTAGTAGTCATTACGGTTCCGGCTAAGCACGTGGTTTGGTCTGTAAGGGAATGCGCCGAGAAGGGTGTGGATTGGTGTGTTGTGATAACGGCCGGGTTCAAGGAGGCTGGTGGGGAGGGGGAACGGATGCAGGAGGAGCTCGTGAGGATATGTGATGAGAGCGGCATTGGGCTTGTAGGGCCGAACTGTATGGGCGTCTATAGTGCGTCCAGCAACCTTCATGCTCTCATGAACCCTCTCTTTCCGCGTAAGGGTGTTGTTTCCATCATCAGCCAGAGTGGAACAATCGGCATGATGCTCATGGACTCGTTATCTCAGCGTGGAAGCGGAGTGGCTAGGTTTGTTAGTAGCGGGAACGAGGCGCAGGTGAAGCTGGCAGACTACCTCGAGTTCTTCGCCCACGACCCAGAAACAAAGGTCGTCGTGGCGTTCGTGGAGGGAGTTAGAGACGGAAGGAAATTCATGGAGGCTGCGAGGAAAGTGACGAGGGAAAAGCCATTTATTTGTCTTAAAGGAGGGAGGACGGAGGCTGGGACTAAGGCTGCTCGCTCCCATACAGCGTCTATAGCGGGCTCGCTCCAAGTTTTCAAGGCTGCGGCAAGGCAGACTGGGATAATTTTGGCGTCAGACTGCGAAGAGCTCACCGATTTGGCTGTCGCCTTTTCTCTAAGCCCGTTGCCCGAGGGACAAAAAGTTGGAATAGTGACGGGTGGTGGAGGATGGGGTGTTTTGACTGCTGACGCATGCGAGGAACAAGGGTTAGAGGTGGCGAAGTTACCGCAGAGCGTAATAGAGAAAATAAGCTCTAGGGCTCCACACTACTGGAGCCATGGAAACCCCGTGGACCTAGTTGCAAGCATGAACAGGGAGCTTTACGCATGGTGCTACGACATCCTCTTGGAGGAGGGGGGAGTGGACGTGCTGATCGTGGAGAACATGGCGTACGATGTTTCAGGCGGAGTTAAGAGGATAGTTGGCAGTGAGGAAAGCGCTGAGGCGTTCATGGACGTTTTAAGGAGAAGCATAGTCGAAGACGTGGCAGGAGTAATGAAGAAGCACTGTAAACCCGTACTTGTAGTCGCTAGGGAAGAGAAGTTGCTAAGAATGATGGCTGAGGCAGGTGTACCTGCCTTTACTTCTCCTATGAGGGCGGCAAAGTGCATAGCGAGGATGGTGGAGTACCAGACGTTTAAGAGAGGAGATGGCGGCGCCATCTGCTTGCGTGGAGATGGGGCTGGCTTAGAGGCGGGGAATGGCATGGTAGGGGTTGACGTTATTTCTCCCGAGAAGGCTGCCGAGTTTTTCCGTGGCGCTTACACCGCTATTGACGGAGTATGGTTCATGAGCGTCGAGGAGAAGTACGGCTTAGACAGGGCGGCTGAGCTTGACGCACGAGTGTGGTCTGTGTTCGCGAAGATACTCGCCAAAAGGATCATGAGAGATTTTAACATTAAGGGGGATGGGCTGGACACGCTGGTAAGGACCATTGCGCTTAGGTGGAGAATGGAGGGCTGGAGGTTTGAGGTGCCAGTATGCATGAACGACGAAGCGGTAATGGTGGTTCGCACGTGCCCATGGCTTGAAGCTCTCAGAAAAGCTGGGAGGGAGCATGTCGTCCCTATGATGTGCGGTGAAATCTGTGACGTGGTCTACAGAAACTGGGCTGAAACAGTAAACCCCAAGATAACGCTCGAAAGAACAAGTAGGATGGGGTACGGAGCCCCCTTCTGCGATTTCAAGT
>JAHLWW010000138.1 GCA_019057715.1 Candidatus Jordarchaeum sp. JNZ_1113 | reverse complement strand
ATCTTACCTTTCCCCGTTTACTTCTCATGGGAATGGGGAATTTTAGCTGGGGGGCTGGTTGCTGTGGCTGGCGTCACGCTTGGAGTAGCTCTCTTTAAAAAAAGAAGGAGAGAGGAATTTTCTGAAGTAGTTTTTCCTCTGCTTAGCGACGCTGAAAGAGAGGTGCTAAGGCTCCTATCTGATTCCGGAGGTGTGATGAGCCAGAAGGAGATAGAGAAGAGTACAGGGTATAGTAAGGCTAAGGTGAGCATAACAGTTAACTCGCTGGAGAAAAAGGGGTTAGTGGAAAAGGAGGCGAGGGGGCGGACAAAAATAGTTAAACTTACAAGCAAAGTAAAAACATAAGCATTGCATTGAACAGTTGCATTGAACAGTTAAAGTTTGAGTGGCGCGTTAATCAATTTATCTCGTATTTTCTGGGAGAAGTGATAGATGCATCTGATTCAATTATCGGTAAACTTAAATATGCTTTTACATTGTTAGAGTATTGACTACCAACTGGTTAGAGGGAGAGAATGGATCTTTTGTTGGCTGTCATCCTACTAGTGGTTGCAGGGTTAGCTGTTGGCTTCGCTAACGGGTTCTTCGGAGTTGGCGGCTGCTTCCTAATGGTGCCTGTGATGTACTATATCTTTGTGAGTCTTGGTGTTCCTTCGGACTTAGCTATCAAGCTGGCGTTCGGGACGAACATGGCGGTTGTTGTGCCGACGGCGATCATGGGGGTGTTGAGTCACAAGAAGCAGAAGGGGGAATTCATACACGTCGGCGAGTGGAAAGACCTTATAGTAGGCGTGGCTATCGGTAGCACTATAGGTAGCGTCGGCGCCTTCTTAGCTCCCGGTGAGCTGTTGAAGTTTCTTTTTGGTCTTTTCTGCCTTGTTGGGGCATACAGGTTCATGACGGCTAAACCTAAGCCTATAGAGGAGATGCCTAGACAGCACAGCACGCTGAAGGCGTGGGTCAGCGGCCTCGTCGGCGGAGGAACAGCGCAGTTCCTAGGGATAGGAGGTGGGCTGGTCTACTTAATAATACTCAACATGGTCTTAGACATGCCGATACATGGAGCCATAGCGATGTCGCTCGCAACTATGATCTTCGGCTCCGGAGCTGGAGCGACTGTATTCGCGGTGCTGGGCTCAACTATACCGTGGACCGTGGCTTATCTTCCAGACCCGCTGGGCGCCCTAGTGCCGAGGCTGAGCCTGCAGTGGACTTTGTCCACGCTGAACAACGTGGTCCCAGGGATCGCGACACTCTACTGGATGGATGTGATACTCACATCCTTTAATCCAGTGTTGCACCACGTGCTTAGGATAAGCTCTGTGCTGGGCATTGCGCCAATAGTCAGCCAGCTCAACCCCGTAAAGATAGCCCCTCCGCTCTCAATAGGCTTCGTCAACCTGATAGCGTTCATAGCTTTGGCGGCTACCAGCATACCGATGTCGAGAATCGGAGCACGGGCAGCCCACAAGGTTTCGCCGAAGAGAATGGGGGTACTTCTAGCGATGGTTTACGTCTACGTCGGGTTAAAATTGATGGGCATATTCTCGCTGCTAGGACTACCAATCTAAATTTCTTCCACCAAACATTTTTATTTTTTAGAGCTTGGTAGGGCCATGTTGAGCTTCGGGTCTGGGTCTATGTTTCTGGTAGTGCTTGATTTAGGTTTTTTATTGAACAGTTCTTCTATGAGGCGTTTGCACAAAGCGAATGTTTCTTTTGCTGAGTTGAAGGCTTCCTCGGCGTCGTTTTTGCCGAAAATTTCGGATGCTGGCTTTAGCTCTGACTCGTAACCATACATTGCTGGCCCCCTCTTCCTCGCAAGGTCTGAGGATGTGGCTGAGAGCTGCGGAATTTTTGACGAGAACCAATCCGGCACCTTGTCTCTTATCAGAGGGAGGGCGTCTCCTACATCGTGCCGTTTAGGGTACTCTATAGTGAAGGCTCTCAAGGCGGCCTTTAGGCTTAGTTCGACACATTCCTGGGCGCGCCTCACAGTCATAGGGTAGTCTCCATCTAGAAGGGCGTGTTCCGACTCGAGGAGGCACCTCTCAGCTCTCTTCAAGTAGTCTTTAGCCATGACTTCGGTGTTCAAAGTTCTACAGCCTCCCCAGCTTTAACGTCTGGCTTGAGCACCCAGAAGCCGCCCACCTTTTTGGCTCCAAGTTCCTTGAGCCTTCTCTTTAACTTCTCAAGTTCATCATGCAGTATCCCGTTGTCGTAGAGTATGCGCACATGCTGAGTCATGTCGAGTAGGACCGGCGGATGAGCCTTTAGTTCTTCCTCGCTTAACACATGCTCCTGTAATACGGGAGCCCACCCATACTTGGAGATGAACGCCGAGTATTCTTCAAGCCCCCTCAGTTTTTCTCTCGCACCATCTAGTAGCTTGAGCCTCTCTGAGATCGTGCAGCTGACACCGTGCAAAACTACGAGTATGTCTATGTCGCTCTCCGGGAACTTGGCATCCCCCCTAGCTAGTGAGCCGAAAACAGCGACTGCTAACAGGCTGTCTCCAAGTTTCTCCCTCAGAAGGGAGGCATACTTCTCGGCTAAACGCCACTCCGGGGGGGAAGACACGCCAACCACCGTGTACTTTGATCTAAAGAGTTGGGAGAGGTTAGCTGGCAGGCTCGTAGTACCTCTTCCTTGTAGCGCAGGGTATGCAGAGAAGTTTACCATTTACGGCTAATGTTAGGGTTTCCATTGTCAGCTCGCCACACTCATCACAAGCTACAGATTTTCTTATTTGGGCTTGTGGAGGGGTCATGACTGTTACTTTCTGTATTTTGAACAGCTCGTCATCGCTGATGTTTTCTATGGCTTCTAGGGATCTTCTCCTCGCGCATTCGTCTTGGCTGAAGAAACCCGTTTCCGAGAGGACGCTGAAAAGTTTTTTTCCACCCTCCTGCGTGAAGAGTAACCTGTAAGCCTCCCCGGTTTTTCTAGAGTAGAATGTTGCGGCCATCTTACCATACTTCTCCACCAAGAGGTTCCCTTTGCCCAGAGAGGCGCCTACTACGACTTGTATTCCGTCAACGGCGCAGCTATCATTTTCGACTATCGCCACTATTTCCTCGTCCTTTGACCTAGAGGACTCTAGAAGCTTTAAGGCTGCGAGCCCCATCCTGACGCCTATGACCAGCCCGGGGCAAAGGTGGCCGTGGAACCGCTCAGCTTCAGCAAGCGCTTCAAGAAAGCGCGGCACGAAAATCCCTCCAGCAAGAAGACAATACTTCTTAAAAGCAAAAATAGCTTCCGATACCTAAAAATGGTGGAGTTAGATTAATAATGTCTTCTTTATTTAGTGGGGTTAAGTTTGCGTGTTAGGTGGAGGTATTAAAGAGGCCCTTTTACGTTGAATGAATGGATTGCTGGAGGGTTCTTCCGTTGGAGAAGATTCAGATGGATAAGCCTCTAGTTGAGCTTGATGGGGACGAGATGGCTAGGGTCATGTGGGCTTTGGTGAAGGAGAAATTGATATGCCCCTACGTTGACCTCAGGACGGAGTATTACGACCTTAACGTTAAGCGTAGGGATGAGACGGATGATTCCGTCACGGTGCGTGCTGCGGAGGCCATAAAAAGGTGGGGTGTGGGTGTTAAGTGTGCGACGATAACGCCTAACGCTGAAAGGGTTAAGGAGTACGGTCTCAAGAAGGAGTGGAGGAGCCCCAACGCCACTATAAGGGAGATACTGGACGGAACACTGTTTAGGGCGCCGATAATTCTCAGGAACGTGGTTCCAGCGGTGAGGTTCTGGAGGAAGCCTATAGTTGTCGCTAGGCACGCTTACGGTGACATATACTCTGGCGTCGGGTTAAGGTTTGAGGAGGCGGGCGAGGCGGAGATAGTTTATAGGTCTGTTTCTGGCAGGGAGATTAGAGTGAAGCTTCCAGCCCTTAAAGGATCAGGCGTGATCCAAGCGTACCACAACTTGGACGCATCTATAGAGAGCTTCGCGAGGGCATCATTTAAGTATGCTCTGATGAACGGACTCGACCTTTGGTTTGGCGCCAAGGACACTATATCAAAGGTGTATGACGCTAGGTTCAAAGAGGTTTTTAGCAGAGTTTACGAAGAAGAGTTTAAAGAAGAGTTCCAGAGGAGAGGACTCAACTACGAGTACTACCTGATAGATGATGCATACTCTAGGGTGATGAGGTCTGAGGGAGGCTTTGTTTGGGCCACAAAGAACTACGACGGGGACATAGTTTCAGACATGGTCGCCTCAGCCTTCACGGGAAGCCTTGCGCTAATGACGTCCGAGCTCCTCTCGCCGGAAGGATACTACATGGCGGAAGCCGCCCACGGAACAGTTCAGAGACACTACTACAGGTATTTGAAGGGAGAGAAAACATCCACGAACCCTACGGCAATAATATTCGCGTGGACAAGAGGACTCAAAGAGAGAGGAAAAAGGGACAGGGTGAATGAGCTAGTTGCTTTCTCGGAAGCTTTGGAAGAAGCTGTCAGAAGAACCATAGAGGAAGACAGAATAATGACACAGGATGTCGCAAGAGTGGCGGAGCAACCAGTAAGCATGGTGGCGACAACCGAACAGTTCATCGAAGCCGTTAAAAGAAACATGGAAAAACTAAGCCGAAAAAAGCCGTTTGATGAATAGAAGAGCTAGCAGGCTTAGTGGGCGAGGTCTCCATAAATGGAGAAGAAGGAGTAAGCCTTGTATTGACACGATATACATCTCTTCTGAGGATTAGTGAATGCTCCCTGTTCGGATTGAACCTTTCGCCGACTTTCAGAAGCCTATCAGCTGCTGTCTTGTTGCGGAATTATAGTGGAGCAAAATTATCTCCTCCAAGGTAGCGCTGCCAACCCTCATATTCACGCTTCAAAAACACTTCCTTACCTTTACGAAGCTCGAGAATCTTAGCCTTAATTACCTTCTTAGCATTCATAGGCGACCCGCCAATTGCTGATAAGCCTAGATATAGAGTAAGTGTTGTTAATGAATGAAAACATCTTTCTGAGCGTTTCAAAACCAAATCTTGTGAGCCTGTCTTTGTAAGCGATTATCAGCTTGGATATTTTTCTTCCTGAAATCATGTTTAAGAGTTTCAGAAAGTTTTTTCTGCCTTCGTTAAGTCCAGAACCAATATCCGTTAGGATTTGAATTTCACCATAACCTTTCTCTTTAGCGTAACTTGAAATAAGTTGTTTCTGTCTTTCCAAATCATCCTTTTGTGTTGAAGATGAAACCCTTGCATACCGTTGTCGGATAGTTGATATTTCGTAACTATCCGTTCCACCTCGGCCTTAATGGGTTCTGAGCTACGTGGTCTTAGATAGACTTGCGTAGCTCTTGGGTTTTCACCAGCCTAGGGCTCCTCGCGAGTTCATTGGAGCCCTCATTGGCCTCTCCCCCTGTCAGGGTGAACCCGCTCC
>JAHLWW010000137.1 GCA_019057715.1 Candidatus Jordarchaeum sp. JNZ_1113 | reverse complement strand
GTGTTTCCTCATGATTTCATTAATTTTGTGATTTACGCAACTCGGAAAGAAAAATTTGTTTGGAGGCGAAGATCGCTTGAAGTTTAAAGTAAACGCTGATTGTCGCATGTGCGGGGGGAACGTCCACCACGAAGTTGAACTTGACGGGGATGCTCTTTCCTGGTTTAGGGAGCAGCTTGAGGTGGCTGGTGTTGCGCCTATAAGCGTGGATCACGGCGACCACGTCATGGTGGTCTACTTAGATAAGCGTGGCTGTGCGAGGAGTAGCTATACGTACCCCGTTGTGAAGGAGGCGATTGCAGGCGAGAAGTGGATTCAGATCCAGGGAGCAGCTGTTCCGTCCGATGCTGATGTGCTCTTCGCGAACTGGAGGGAGAAAAAATACTGCACTCCACGCTGGAGCACTGATACTCCTCCCGAATTTGTGTTATCTTATGCGGAAACTGCTAGGGTTGCTTCGCTTGAGGGACGCGAGTTCTGGGTGCTCGCCTCGGGAGATAATAGGATGGTTGTCGCGAAAGCGGTTGGTTGGCAGAGGAACCTATTCCAGATGATGCAGGAAATGCTTTCTCAGGCGACGCTGGCGGAACCCAACATTCTTGCGAGCCCGGCTGCTCAGGCTGTTTTAGCTTCCGCGGCTTCAAACCCCTTCATGTACAACCTGAACTCCGCCAGCATTTTCGTAGACTTGAGGAGAAGGGTTAGGGCGTCTAGGGCTCTAAAACTCCTGAACGGTAGGATTGAAGCTGACCTATACGCTCTCTTGGAGAGCCTGGAGCGCTACGACACTTTGGGCGAGTGCCTTCTCTCGGCTACGCCGAAACAGATCGCTCTTCTCGCTAGAAACTACAGAAGTCTGCGAAACACCGGCGTCATAAGCGTTGTTTGAAGGGGGTGGTTGGGATCTCGCTCTCGGGTAAATTTAAGTGTTCTCTGAGTTTGTTGAAGAACCTTAAAACTATTAGAGTGGCGGTGATGGGTAGAAAAGTCAATGCCCTCGCCCTCTGCATAGGTCTGGACAAGATAGGCGTCCTAGACTTCCTCGAGGAGCCTAGAACTCTGAGTGAAGTGTCCTCCTTCATAGGAAACGTTAAGCGAGAAGATGTCCTCAGGGAGCTTTTGGAAGTGCTGGTGGACGAGTCCGTTTTGGTGAAGCAGAACGCGCATTACAAGGTGAACAGGGCTGAGGTCGAGAGGCTGCATGAAATGAGGCGGTCGGGAAACATGATGTTCAGGGACTCTGAACCTCTCTTGTCAGGATTTGAAAAGGTCCTATACGAGATCATGGTTGACGTGTTGAGGGGGGCTGGCTTCGACTTCGTGGCTCCAGAAGTCGCAACTCTTTTCTACATCCAAACTGCGAGTGAAGCCTATGGTTTGGGGAGGAGACTGCTTCTCGAGCTTGGCGGCGGAAAAGCAAGCCTTAAAGGAAGAAAAATACTCGACTTGGGCTGCGGCTTCGGGGTGGAGCCCATAACGATACTGAATTACCTTGAATTTGACTGTCATCTCGTGTGTGCGGACTTTTTCCCGAACGTTGTGGATGAGTGCATGCACGCAGAGGTAAAAGTGAACGGTGAATCTAAGCGTCTCAAGGACCTGGAGAACGTGGAATTCGTTAAGCTTGACCCGTCGATGAGGAAGCCGTTCCCCATACCTGACGAGTATGTGGACGCGGTCTTCAGCTTTCAAGTGTTACACTGGAGCAGCCATCCCCAAGAAATAATCTGCGAAGCAGCGAGGACCATGAAGAGCAAGGGTACCTTCATGACTGCGACACCCATGAAGAAGCGGGAAAAAAGCACAACCACAGACGTCATAGTGAAACTACTCGGAGGAAATAAAACCTACAGCGAAGAGGAACTGAAAGGATTCTTTGAAGAAGCAGGACTCAAAAAGTACAGCTTTTTCCTCTCAAACTTCGCAATAGCGGTCAAAAACTAACCCTTTTTTCTTTAAAACCATTAACTTAGCCCCATATTTTAAGCGGAATAAATTTAGGCTTATGGCAGCCCCGAAACAGGCATTACTCCTCATTCCTCGAAAAGGTCCCCCTAAATTTTTTAATTAAAAAAATTAAAAATATTCTAGTGATATTGCTTGTTATCGTTTTTCTAGCTGGTGGTTGTGGTTGGATGAGAACAGTTATTTTGAGGCTTTAATGAGGAAGTGGGAACTTAAATGGCCTCGCTCATTACCTAAGGAGCCTGTTTACCCATACGGGCAAATACCTGTTTTCGACTATTTGAGGAGAAGAGCCCATGTTCATCCCGAAAAGACTGCTTTGATCTACTATGGGTCAAGTCTATCTTATGGATTACTGGACGAGCTGAGTGAGCGATTCGCGTTCTTCTTAAATAGGCAGGGTTTAGGTAAAGGAGACGTGGTGGCCCTTCAGCTTCCCAACTGCCCCCAGTTCCACATAACGTATTTCGGGACGCTTAAAGCCGGGTGCACGTGTGCTCTCATAAATCCTTTGGCTGGAAGGTCGGGAATAGAGTACATGTTAGAGGAAGTTAAACCGAAGGCTGTCGTCTGCACAGATAGCCTCTATCCCTTGACCGTGAACGTTTCAAAGAAAATTGGCGGAGTGAAACACTTAATAACCACAAGCCTCTCTGACTTCGCAACAGAGCCTGATGAGAAAGCGCCGCCTGAGGTTAAGTCCAAGCATGAGCAAGCTTACGGGTTGAGCCTTGTCAAGCTCCTAGAGGAGAGTAAGGGACGCGTGGAGGTCAGGGTTTCGCTCGATGATGATGCGTTAATAATATTTACCGGGGGAAGCTACGGGGTTCCGAGGGCTTGCCTCCACACTCACTGGAACATCCTCTTCAAGACCGCCGTAGCCTGTACTTACTCTCCTAGTGCGTTGATAGTTGACGTTTACGGGGACCGGCAGCTCGACGCTGAAACAATAATGAAGCACGCCGAGGGAGGAGTACACCTCGGAGTTATGCCCGCGTTCTGGGTGGCCGGTAAGCTGGCATGCGTCGACGCACCGATATTCGCCGGGGGAACCGTGGTTCTAATGATCAAGTGGGACCCCGAATACGCCCTATACGCCATCGAAAAGTACCATGTGACGTCAACATTCCTCGAGTTCAGCTTCTACGAGGACCTTTTAAGGCACCCGAAAATCGGAAGATACAACCTTCGCTCCCTTAAGAGTTGCATCGGGAGCAGTATAAAGACTTATTTAACATCCCGCCTCAGAAGAGAATGGCTTAGCTTTACCGGAACAGTGCTCTGCGAGTCAAGCTACGGGCTAACTGAAACTCACACCAAAGACACTATAGCTGGCGGCTTCCACAGGGAGGACTTCGATCTGAGGCGGGCTGAAAAGTATGGCGGAGTTTTCTGCGGGATACCTGTCCCGGGAACCCTAATAAAGATAGTCGACCCAAAGACGGGGGAGCTACTCCCCATAGGAGAGGTAGGCGAAATAATGATCAAGTCGCCGTCTTTAGCCAAGGAATACTTTAACAGGCCCAAGGAGACAAGGGAAAAGTTCATTGGGGGGTGGCTTCGGACAGGAGACCTGGGAAGATATGACGAAGACGGCTTCCTCTACTTTATGGGGCGAATTCGAGATGTAGGAGAACTCGAAGTATACCCTGTCGAAGTGGAAAGACGCTTGCTCGATCACCCCGCCGTAGGCGTCGCCAAAGCTCTAATGGTCTCTCACCCCAAACACGGAAACATACTTGCACTAATGGTCGAGCCAAAAAGAGAGTACAGAGGGAAGCTATCTGAGAAGGAAATTGAAGACTGGTGTAGCCGTAACCTTCCCTTAGCGTTAAGACCACGCCTAATATTAGTCAAAGACGAGATGGCATTGTCGAGTAGCGGAAAAATAGACGTCGAAAAAGTGAGAAGAGAACTGGAAGAACTCCTTGAAGAGAAACTATCGAGTTCCTCCTAAAACCAAAAAGGCAGCAATTCATTAGTCTTCAGACGGGCTCGGCAACGTAAATGTTATGCTTGTTGACGAGAATCCTTGCCTTCAAGCTTGCCCCCACTGGTATGTGGTCCGCACCCACAAGTGTGAGCACCCTGTCCCCTCTGGACGTGACGGCCAGCTTTTCTCCCTTAAGCCAACCTGGCCCCACAACTCTAACTGAAACCCTCTCAAACCTCTTGTAAGGTATGGGGAGAGAAGAAGCCTTCTTTATCAGGAAATCCTCAGGCGACAGTCTCAGCTTGACCTTAAACTCCTCCTCCCACTCTTTCAGCTCAGCATAAAACTTCTGCCACGAGAGAGGACGCGCCCCCCTCGGTTTTCTTCCACGTTTATGTGCCTCATACTTCTGCACTCCTAATGGAGGCCACTTTTTTCCTGCTCCTATGCTAAGCGCGAACTCGATTATCCTAGGAATTTCTTGGTCATTTAAATTTGGCACCCATACGGGAGCCACCAGAAGATCGATAGACGTGTTATCTACGATGTACTTGGCGAGCTCAGCCACACGTTTAACATCGTACCACTCGGTATCTGAAAGCCTCCTAGCTAACTCGGCATCCATAGCGTCTATTGAAAGATTGATCCTAGAGAGCCCAGCGGATGAAAGATCATCAAGAAGTTTCTCGTTGAGAAGAGAGCCGTGAGTCTGCATGGAGACGACATCAACACCCTTCACTCCTCTTAACTCCGAAACCAGCTCGACAATCCAAGGATAAGTCAGTGGGTCTCCAACCGTGTCAATGTGAGCCTCAACTCCGCCTCCCTTAACAGAAGCCAGTCTTCTAAACTCCTCTACGAGGCAATCCAGAGAAACCACATACTCGGCAAGCCTACCCCTCGATTTGGGACCCGAGTCAGTCGAACAAAAAACGCATGAGAGAGGACAGGTGGAAGTCGGTCTTACCTGGATCAAGTTAGTGCCTCTGTCAATCAATCCGAAGGCGATGCAGCCAACCAATGGAATATCCTCAACCCTGAAAACCTTAGCACCACGCTCAATAGATCCCATCACCATCCCCGTTGAAATAAGGCTAAATAAACTAAAAACGTAACTAACCCAAGACAAAGCTAGATGAACAAGAAGGGGTCAAGAGACATGTAAATGCCACAAGTGACTGTTCTCGCTGGCCGCTGTGGGTTGTAGCAGCAGTTTAAGTAAGCAGAAGTCCAACCTCCACCAAAGTTCAAACTTCTACTCGGAACCAAGCTTCATGGCGGCATGAACCGTTGTCGGATAGTTATCATTTTATGACTATCCGTTCCACCTCTTTAAATTCATCGGTGGCTTTCGCCGCCAACGGTAAAGGACGGCACATCAAGAGCTTCATGGCAATGTTCCATGCAGCGACAAAGTGTCTATCCGCCTGGAACCCGCACCGCCTACACTTGAAGACATGCCCATTCGGCTTATTCAACCCGCCACACATCGGGCACGTCCTAGAGGTG
>JAHLWW010000136.1 GCA_019057715.1 Candidatus Jordarchaeum sp. JNZ_1113 | reverse complement strand
GTGCTCTACGCTCCCGAGCCCAGAAGCCACGTGACCGTTGCTCAGATGCTCGGATTTAAGCTCGAGCAGTTGCAGGACACATTATTTTTCTCCTTGGGGGTAACGGGCGCTCCGCACCCTCTCATAATGCTCGCTTCAGCGCTGGAGACAGCGAAGCCCGGCGACCGGCTCATAGTTGTGGGTGTGGGAGACGGAGGGGACGCCATATTGTTAGAAGTCGGGGAAAACATAGGAGAGGTCAGGAAGGCTCCGAGAAGGGGCGTGAAGGGCTACTTGGAGACGATGAAGCCGCTTAAGAACTATGATGACTATATAAGGTTTAGGAACCTGCTGGGCAAGCAGAGGTTCACCCGGAAAACGTCCACCGTGACCTACTGGAGGGACAGGAAAGAGATTCTCCCCCTTAAGGGAGTGAGGTGTAAGAGCTGCGGAGCAGTCCAGTACCCGATTGTCAGAGTGTGCTACGAGTGCGGGTCAAAGGACAACTTCGACGAGGTCAGGCTGGCGAAGAGAGGAACAATCTTCACGTTCACGCTCGACCACCTTGTTGGAGGCGATTACTATGCCACCCCGGTTCCGCGAGTCGTCGTAGAACTTGAAGGGGGCGGGAGAGTCTTCGTCGACATGACGGACTGCAACCCGGAGGAGGTGAAGGTTGGGATGCCCGTCGAGCTAACTTTCAGAATAATTCATGAGAGTGAAGGATTTTACCATTACTACTGGAAGGCTAGGCCAGTGAGGGAGAAAGTGGAGGTGAAGTAATGAGAGGTAGTATTAAGGATAAGGTTGCGATAATAGGTGTTGGGTGCACCAAGTTCGGCGAGCTGTGGGAGAAGGACATGGAGGACCTTCTAGTTGATGCCTCATATGAGGCCTTCAAGGACGCGGGAATAGAGCCGCGCGACGTTGACGCCATATGGTGCGGCATATTCTACTACTTCACCGGCCTCGCAGGGGTCTCGGCCGCTGAGCCACTCAAATTGTACGGCAAACCAGTAACTAGGGTTGAGAACTTCTGCGCCTCAGGCATGGACGCGTTCAGGAACGCCTGCTTCGCCGTCGCTTCAGGGGCATACGACATAGTAATGGCCTGCGGTGTCGAGAAGCTAATGGACCAGGGCTCAAGGGGGCTACCCGGACTAACCGAGTTCGGGCACCCGTTCTACGGGCAGGTTTCGGCTCCCGGAATGTTCGCCATGGCCGCAACACGGTGCTTCCACGAGTACGGCTGGACTAAGGAGGACCTGGCACTCGTAGCTGTGAAAAACCATTATAACGGGGCGGCTCACCCCAAAGCCCACTTCAGGCGTCAAGTGACGGTGGAGGAGGTCCTCAAGGCTCCCATGATCGCGTGGCCCCTCGGACGCTACGATTGCTGCGCCATGTCCGACGGGGCGGCAGCCGTGATAATAACTAGGCCAGAGATAGCCAAGCAGTACAGGGATGACTACGTCCTCGTTAAGGGTAACGGGTTAGCCGTCGAGACCGTTTACCCGTTCTTCAAGCCCTCGTTCGACTACCTAGGCTTCCCGGCAACACGAAAGGCGGCTGAGGAAGCATACAGGGAGGCTGGCATAAAGGACCCGCGTAAAGAGATAGATTTTGCCGAAGTGCATGACTGCTTCACGATAACAGAGCTGCTCAACTACCAAGACTTAGGATTCTGCGAGAGAGGGCAGGGGGCGAGCCTCATACGCGAAGGAGTCACGTCAATAGAAGGCGAGATACCAGTCAACCCTTCGGGAGGGCTCAAGTGCTTTGGTCACCCGATAGGGGCAACAGGCTGCAGGATGATATACGAGGTGACAAAACAGCTCCAAGGCAGAGCTGACGGGAGACAAGTGGAGGACCCGGAGATCGGGCTGGCGCACAACCTTGGAGGACCGGCAAGCGTTGCTTCAGTGACTATACTGGGGCGAAGATAGGTGGTTGCAAGGGTAGGCCATTGGTTGAGGACGGCTACTGACAGCTAATTTTGACGCTGTATAGAGCTAAGTTTTCTTGGGAGCCCGTACGATGAGGTTTTATATGCCTTGCCGCCATTTTTTTTCCTTGAGGTGGACTGGTTGAAGTATTGGGTGTCAAAAAGTCTGATCGAGGGGTTACGTGACGGTAAGGTTAAGCTTAGCTCTAAGAGGATCAAGCTCGGGAGGTACCTTATTAAGAGAAAGGTGGGCGTGTTGAGGTTTTATGGTAGTGAGGGTAAAGGTGAAGATTAAGTCTCTGTCAACTGGCAAATCTAAGGATGAAGTTGTGCTTGTGAATAGTGGCGCTGAGAGTGAGGAGCCTGTAGTTGTGGTTGATGAGGCTGTGGCTAAGGAGCTGGGTGTTTGGCCCCCTGAAAATGCCGAGGTCGTGGAAGTTGAGGAGGCTTCCACCCGCGGGCAGGCATACATTCTACCCTATGCTGTTGACCTTCAACTTCTGGGGGAGAAAGGAGTTCTGTCTAGCGTAAGGGCGCACCTGGTCATCGAAGAAGGCTTGAATGAGCCGTTAATAACCGACGTTACAATAGATGCTTTGGGTATACAAGTGATAAGTTTTGGTGAGGGATTATGGAAGCACATGCTGGATTCACCCGGCGTTGTTAGGAGAAGCGAGAAGGTGAAGTAGCGGGTTCGTTCAGCACGTAGCACGTTTTCAACCCAAACGATCACCAATTACTCTCAACTTTTAGCTTTAGCCATTTCTAGGCGAAAGCATAATTACTGGTAGAAAGGAGATTCAAAGTTTCCTATCTGGGCGCTGGAAAATGTAGCGAGACTAAGAAGGGTATAACGGCATTAGTCTTCTTTTAGCTCTCTTAACAGGAAGAAAGTATTACGTTTGCCATAAACAAAAGAATTATTTTTTTCTTAGAGTGCCGTTTTATCATCGGAGGAGGATTTTATGAGGGGAGGAGTTAGTGTATTTTTACTGTTATTTCCGCTTCTACTCGTTGTGGTTTTCGCAGCTTGTTCTGTAGCTCACGGTCAGCTGGTGCCGCTGCCAACGTTTCACTCCGGTGTTGTTCATCTCCAGTTTCAGTTAGAAGCGAAGGAAATTAACATGACCGGGCCTTGGGAGGTGAATGGAACCGAGGAGTACTCGGACAAGATAATAATTCTAGATGGGAGTTTGGTGGTTAAGGGTGGAGGGAGCCTCACTCTCACCAATGTGACGCTTAATGTTTCGGGAGGAGATATCACTGTAGAAGCAGGAGGTTCACTTGTCCTGAACAACTCCACCATAAACATTGGTTGTTACTTTAATGGGGAGCACCGGATAGATGTTTATGGCGCGTTTAACGCTACTAATGGTTCAAGCATCTCCTCTTTCGACAAAGCTTTCCTCCTCACTATTCATGAGGAAGCCAGCGTCTACATTGCCAACACCAGCATAAGCAAATGCGGCTACTACTTACAGACATGGGGGGACCACGTTTCAAACGTTTCTGAGGGCGGGCTGCTTGTTAAATCAAGCAATACCGCCATAATTGATTGCACCTTTACATACTGCTATGCGGGGGTTACAGTGACTGCGAGCGGTGTGTCCATTGAGAACTCTCTCTTTCAGAGCTGCGTGTATGGGGTTGTAGCGAGTGAGGGGTGGGTTAACCTGAGAGGTTGCAGAGTTGTGAACTGCGACTACGGCATCCACCTTGTTTCCTCCCAGAATACTGTTGAGGGGTGCATCGTTGAACATGCTGAGGGGGGTGCGGCACTTTATGGCTCGAGTAACTTGGTTTCGGGGTGTAACTTTTCACGCTGCAAACACGCTGTGACCGTGTATGGTGACGGGAACCTTGTGGAGAACAACAGGGCTTCAGAGGCGGATATAGGATTCACGGTTGGCGGAGAAGGGAACAACGTTACTGGTAACGTTGCGGAGGGATGCAAACACTCTTTCTACGTGGTGGTCTCGGAAAATGGAACTTTCACAAATAATATGGTCGAAGGGAGTATGCATGGATTCCTGGTCGTGCAGTCTGGTCGGAACCTGTTCGCCGGCAACACCGTTAAAGGCACATATTACGGGTTTTACCTTGTCGAGTCCGGCAGGGCGACCATTACAGGTAATGAGATCTCTAACTGCAAGTATGGAGTATTTGTGTGGTTTTCGGATGCCGAAATAAGAGACAACACCTTTACTGACAACGACGTTAACGTTTTCACGTTCAGCCTCCAAACGATTCTAGCTTTACTCCTCACTTTAACCAGCTGGTCCAACCAAGTAATGCTCAGTCAAACTGCTATAATGGCGCCCATCTTCCTTGCAGCCTTTGTGGTCTACCTGAGGGCAAGAGAGCATGTTAAGAGAGGATACAAAAAACTAGGCGCCGCGGGAGCATTTCTCTTCGCAGCAACCATTATTTTACTTCCCTTCTGCCTTACGGAGAGCGAAGACGCTGGATTCAACGTGTCACTACTACTCATAGTTTACTTCATTCAGTCGGCACCACCATTAATCTCTAATATCTATCCAACGCCAGCAGCATACTTCGGTTACTATTACTACATATACTATCCTCCATTTATGCTTTCATTCCCTTACGTTTTTAAGGGGTTTGAATCTTACTTTAAATATTCATTACTGGCAGGTGCTCTCCTTTCGACGGGAGCGCTCCTTATAGGTCTTTCCGGGCATGCCTTCGCTTCTGAGAAAGGAAAGAGACTCATCAACGTGGTTCCAGCTACAGCCTTCCTATCCTCCTACTTTCTGTTGCTCTCAGCGAAGGCGCCAGACGTCAAGTTATCGTTTTTCACTATTGTTGGTTCCCCCTTCAAACTGATATTTTACAAAAATGCCCTTTTAGCCTCTCAATTTCCGTCCAGTTATATTATCCTTTACTTGGCAATTAACCCAACATTCTTATGGCTTTTCATGATTTTTCTTGTCCTATGCACTTTACTGACTGGTCTCTCCGTTTTCCTCTTGAGCAGAAACTTTCCCAGCCTAGTTAAGGATGCGTCTGTCGTGGTTCTCACAATCAGCATATTTCTAGCTTTTTTGATTGGAGCCGCCCTAACATTCTTGTACATCGACTACACTGGAATTATAAAATCGACATTTTTCTCTCTCCTCCTACTATACACTTTAAGGATGAGCTACTTTGTCGGAACCATAAGCCTCCTTAGCATGAACTGGATGAGATATCCAATAAGTTCACTAGTAATAGTAGGAGGGCAAACCTTTCTTCTGTTATTGTTTATTTTAGCAATAGGATACATTTTACTGTTGGTAGGTTTCATACGGCTCGAAGAGGAGGGGGGAGTTGTAGAGCGTGATGAAGCCAAGTTCGCCGCTAAACCGGAAAAGTGGAGGGGGGAAGGTATTGAAAAATCAGCCTAGAGTATTGCTTATTTCGTATTAGTGGCTCTCACACTGTCAGCATTCCTTGTGCTGGAAGCCCAGTGAACTCGACAGTCTGCCAC
>JAHLWW010000135.1 GCA_019057715.1 Candidatus Jordarchaeum sp. JNZ_1113 | reverse complement strand
ATACGGTATGGTAGGGTGATGAATAGGAGGCTCCACAGCATGCCATTCAGGAGAATCCAGCTTTACATTTCTTATAAGTCGATGGAGCTGGGCTTTAATCCTGAAATAGTTGACGCTAAGAACACTTCCAGGACGTGCCCGATGTGTGGCGAAATTAGTAAGCCGAATGGGCATGTCTTCAAGTGTAAGTGGTGCGGCTTTCAAGCGGACAGACACTTTGTCGCCGCTTGGAACATCGCCATGAGGCTCTTGATGTGCCGTCCTTTACCGTTGGCGGCGAAAGCCACCCATGAGGCTTTAGCCGAGGTGGAACGGATAGTGATAAAAAGTTAACTATCCGACAACGGTGAGTCCTGCTTTGGAACAACGTGGCTTAGCTACTTAGTTAATGGCTTCGCGGAAAGTAGGGTTCCTCTTCTTTCTCCATGGCTGTTAATCTAAAGTAGTCTGTGAATGTTATGTCGCTGGACGTTACTGATAATGGGGTCAAACCGACCTTTTCCAGTTCGTCGACTAATACGTTGAGTGGTTCCTCGATTTTCCTGATGAATACTTTCAGGGTTCTCCTTCCAACTGGCAGAACTTTGGTGACTATTCTCAAACTCTTTATTTTTGAAATGTCGTTGTCTGTCAGTTTCTCGAATGATAATATGAAGGCGTATTTCGCTTGAATGCTTCTGACGAATTCCTTTGGATTTCCAAAGATGACGACGTGCCCCTTCTCGAGAACTGCTACCCGGTCGCAGAACTCGGCCGTCTCCAAGTCGTGGCTCACTATCCCCATGGTTACGCCGTACTGCCTATTTATGTTCCTCAAGTAGTTGAGAACGTCTACCCTGAGGTGGGCGTCTAGCCCTGTTGTGGGTTCGTCAAGAAGGAGCACTTGGGGTTCGTGTATTAATCCCACGCATATCGAGACGCGTTTCCTCTCGCCGCCCGAAAGCTGGCCGACGGGTTTCTTCATTAGTTCCTCGCTTCTAAACCCAAGGACCTCTAGGATTTCCCTCGCCCTACGCTTTGCCTCCCTCGCAGGTATACCGTACATTCGAGCAAAAAGACAGGCGTTCCTGATTGCTGAAAACTCATAGTACAACCCTGTTTCGTCGAGCTGGGGAACGTAGCCTAAAACGTGCTCCAGCTTCTCCCTGTCTCTCACGGCATCTATGCCTGCAACTTGCACCTCGCCCCTTACTGGGCGGATCTGCCCGGTCATGACTCTTAGACAGGTTGTCTTGCCAGCCCCACTTCCCCCTATCACGGCCAGTATTTCACCTCTTTCAGCGTAAAAACTAACATCGCTCAGTATCGTCTTCCCGCCAACGCGCACATGAACTCCTCTAAGCTCAATGAACTTCTCAGCCACCTCTTTACACCACCGACCTTTTCATGGAGAAGACCGCAAGTGAGAGGGCTAGAAGAGCTAGGCTGTAGATCAACAAGCCGATCATTGGCGGCATGGCGTAGTAGAGCGGTAGCCCTCTGGAGGCGACATTTATGATTGCTTCCCTAGCCATGTGGAGGGGGCTGGCGTTTTTGACGTCGGCTACAGGGACTGCTAGCTCTATCACGACGAGCGTCAGGAACGCGAATATGAAGTACTGATTTGCTTGAAGGCGTGAGTTGCTTATTATGGATATGAAGACGCCCAGCGTTATTCCGAAGAGCGAAATGCATAGGAGGCAGAGAACCAGGTTGACGTATGAGCCTGACGGTTGATAATGGTATACGACGCTAAGTATTCCTATTATTATTACCATTTGTATGATGCCCGTTATCAGGTATGCGAGAACCTTCGCCAAGACCGCCTCTGACTTGCTTGCGGGCGTGAGCAGAAGCCTTCTGAGGGGGACGTCGCCCACTATGCATTGACTGGTAAGGATCATTATTCCTCCTATGAGGAGGAGTGGCGTTATTAGGGGAACAGTGACTCTCAGGTCGATTCCCTGCTCCTCCGTTGGCCCCATGACCGCTGTTATGACGGGGATAACCTCGTCCTTCGTGAAGTTGAAGCGGATCTTGAAGTCGGCTATGGCACTCGTCAGGCAGTCTATAACTTTACCCTGATTTTCAAGGTCTGTGCCGTCGAGGGTGACGTTAATGTAGGCTGGAACAGGGATAGGAGCCTCTGGGTCTCTGTTGCTGGCTAGGTGACTGTTGAACCCGAATGGTATGATAATTATAGCGTCTATGTCGCCGCGCCACAGTAGGAAGTTAGCGATGTTCTCATCATTTAAGGGGAAGACGATGCATACGCTATCATTAGCCTTTTCCACCAGCTCCCAGAAGAACTCGTCTGCGAAGTCGTAGTTTGGGTCTCCTATGCTGGTGTCCTGGTTTATGACAGCTACCTTGGCGTAGTCAGCGATGGTAAGCACCCTGAATTGGTATGCTCCAAGACTAAACGTTATGATCATTGGGAGAAGTACCAGGACGATGAGCGCCATCCTGTCCTTGATTATCCCTTCAAGTTCTTTCCGTACTAGGGCAGCGATCCTAGTTATGCTTCCCAAAAGTCTATTTATGGACGCCATACTCTAACCCCCGTTATATATCTGAAGTAATCTTCAAAGGTAAGCTCGACTCTTGGTTCAACCTTGTAAACTTTTATTCCTCTTGAAGACAAGTGGCTCAGAATACGCTTGATGACCACCCTGTTTTCCTCGTCCCCCACAAGAACCTTGTAGTATGGTCCTACTCTGAAAACGTGGCTAACGCCTTCAGTGCTTCTTATCACGTCCTCTGCTGCAGGGTCATCCTCCTCGAGCACTAGTCCTATGGCGTAGCCGCTCCCCGGAAGCTTCGAGACCAACTCCTTTGGCGCTCCAAAGTCTACGAATCCCTTATCTTTCACGAAGACTGCAACCTTGTCACAGTAGTCTGCTTCAGAGGGATAATGAGTTATAACTACAAGCGTGGTGCCATATGTCCTGTTGATCTTTTCCAAGTAGCTCCAGAGCTCGTGCCGCCTTACGAGGTCTAACCCACTGGTTGGCTCGTCAAGGAAAAGTATTCGGGGGTTGTGGACGAGTGCTATAGCTATGCTGACCCTCCTCTTCTCCCCGCCGCTTAACGTCTCAACCTTCTCGTTCCCCTTGTGGAAAATATCCAGCTCCTTAAGGATGCGTTTACCCCTCTTTATTAGTTCATCCTCCGAGATCCCATACTGCCTCCCGAAGTAAACTATGTTCTCTATAGGGGTGAAGTTTTCATACATCCTGCTGAGGTCTTGGGGCACGTATCCTATAAGTGGAGCGATAACGTCCTTCCGGGATGGAGGGAAACCGCATATGAGTATTTCCCCGGAGTCTGGCTTTAGTTCTCCTATTAATGCCTTCATGCAGGTGGTTTTTCCACTACCAGACTCACCGATTATTCCTAGGATTTCCCCCTCCTTCAGGGAGAAGGAAACATCCTTCAAAACGACTTTTTTGCCATATGAAACTGTGAGCCCGCGAATCCTTAGAGCATACTCGTCAGAGGGTACAACTTCCTGCTTTGGCTCGAGGAGAACCTTGCTGGCTACGACGTCAACACTAGTCAGGTTCCCGGTTTGCCTAGAGAGGAAGGAGGTAGTACGCTTTATCAAGTCGCTGATAACTCTCCGAACCCTAACTGCTGCTTCGCTATTAAGGAAGACTCCTAAGCCGCACTTGCATGAGAGCAGGTAGGCATCCCTTAACATCCTCCCGACATAATAATCGAGAAGAATTGCGAGGAAATTCCTTATGGGTAACTCTAATCGATATCTTAGAGGGAGCCCGCCGACAGATACAATTAATTCATTCACTTTGCGCTTCTCGATCATTCCTTTATTTACGAATATAGCGAAGGACTTCCTAAAGGGGTTATCTTCGGTTGCAAGCACCTCGCCCTCACCTATAAATTCGGCACCGCTTCGCAGCCATACTCCTTCCACTCTTCCGTGTATCTTTTTCAGTGGGAGGTTTCTTCGGATCCATTTGACGGCAGAACTCAACTCGTTACCGTTGAAAAACACGAGTTGAG
The DNA here is from genome assembly GCA_019057715.1 of Candidatus Jordarchaeum sp. JNZ_1113. Classification (GTDB taxonomy): domain Archaea; phylum Asgardarchaeota; class Jordiarchaeia; order Jordiarchaeales; family Freyrarchaeaceae; genus DTBI01. The sequence continues at coordinate 1,491 of JAHLWW010000135.1, read as the reverse complement.
AAGTGGACTTCCTGAGCCGATTCCTGAACACAATGTTTGACGCTTTCACGTCACACTTGGAGCGCGCGCCCCCAACGGTGACAACTACTCCTTTCCCAAGGCGCTCTCTTCCTCTCACCCCATTCTCCAAGACGACAACAAGGTATTTTTTGAGGGAATGGAAGCGCGCTTCAACGACGCGGCCTGAGCACCTAAAAGGCTCGCCGCTCCTCCATGTACCCTGAACAATTACGTCGATGACGTTGCCTTCCCTTTCCCGACACCACTTGACAGCCTGAGCGATCATCCTACCCGTAAAGAAAGCTTCCTCGTAGAAGTCCTCCGGCGACATAACAACCACATATCTCAAATGAAGCAAGACACTAATTAAAAAATATGGATCAAGGTAGTTAAAAAGACGAGGAGGGTTTGCCCTGCTTCTGAGTGAACTATGCCTGCTGCCCGCCTTTCATAACAACGTAGAGAAAGCTTGTCACCGTGATAGCAGTTATGATGACTTCAACAGTCAAAACGCCTACTAGTTCCAGCGCGTATAGAACAGCGAAGAAATCGATGAGTATGTGCAGTCCAACCGCTGCAAGATAGAATTTCAATGTCTCCCCTTTAGCAAGACCCCACCCGACTATGCCGGTCAACGTTCCATGCAAAATTACGACGACAGCTCTTTCATAGATCCCCAAGAGAGGGATAGAGAAGACCAGTGGGCCAGACGAGATTATTGCGAGAAGAGGCAACAAGAAGTAGTAGAGTATAACGAAGTCGAAGAACCATGTGACGACAATTTCTGGGAGAATGATCTTAACGAAGTACAGTGGAATGGTGTAAACCATTAGGCTAGGAATGGCAAGGGCGGAATTCGCTAGAACAAGGAGGGCTTCGCCTGCTCCGAAACCGAAACCAGCCACCAACCCGTAGAAGGCGCCGTTACTCGGAGTCAGCCTTCCCTTAACTGCTGGTGTTAGAAGTACGAGAAGCTTGGCTGCTTCCTCTACGAAGCCCGTAGCTATAAGGTCAACAGTATATAAGGGTATTCCTGATAGGAAGAACACGTAAACCTTACGCAGGTATGCAATGTAGAACATCACTGCGGCCGCTAAAAAGGCTACCAGAACAGGCTTAAACGGTTCACCACTGAGCTTCCACCTCCAAACTAGAGTCGAAGCGACTAAAGGGTACAACAAGCTGAACAGCACCGCAAAAATGACACCTAAGCCATCCATAGAGAATCCCACCTGAGAGAATGTAAAAAATGGTTTCCAAGTTGCTAAAAAGATTTTCGAAGAAAAGAGGGATAAAGCTAGTTAACAGCTTCACTGGAGAGAAACGCGGGAAAAGGGGTTTTTGGATAGAGAACTCAGCCATGACATTTCTCCATGGCCGCTGATTGCATCTAACTCGCTCTAGGAAACTTTTCCCTGTGGTGGGGTTCCATGGGGGAGGTGTTCGTAAGAACGCTTAAACCAAAAGGTATATGACTGTGGAGGCACATGT
>JAHLWW010000134.1 GCA_019057715.1 Candidatus Jordarchaeum sp. JNZ_1113 | reverse complement strand
CGCCCGGCAAAGTGCAGGTAACATTGATTAAGGGCGGAAGAAAAGCAGGCTCATCCGTGGAGCTAATGATCTCTGAAAGCGGATTAACATAAAAAATAAAAATCGGCGTCTAAAAGGTGAGCTCAAGTTCCAATTTATTGGAGGCTGCAAGATAAATGGACTTATTAACACTTCTCCTGTTAATGTTCTGGTATATTCTTCCCGCCTATGCTGCCAATGGTTTAGCAGTAATATTCGGAAGAGGTAATCAGTTTAATGCACCATTAGACCTAGGAAAAAACTTCATTGATGGTAGAAGAATTTTCGGAGAAGGAAAAACAGTAAGAGGCTTCGTGGGTGGTGTGACTGCCGGAACGTTAGTTGGTTTTGCTCAAGCTGTTGCAGGAGAAAATATAGGCATCCCGATGTTACTGTCCTCCCATCAAACAATCTCTCTCATATTGGCAGCAAATGCATTAGGCCTTGATAACGCAATGTGCATCATAACAATCAATGTTATTCTTCTCACTCCTATCTACTTTGCCCTTGTGGGGTATCCTCCAATGATAAAAGAAGCTATTCTTCCTAGCATCACTAAGGGATTCCTCCTTTCGTTTGGAGCTTTAACAGGGGACCTAGTTGGGTCATTTATCAAGCGTCGTTTAAACCTAAGTCGTGGTCGCCCTGCACCCGGACTAGACCAGCTTGACTTTATAGCAGGCGCCATCGCATTTTCTTCAATAGTTTATGTCCCACCACTCGAACTTCTAGTGGCAGCGATAATAGTCACTCCCTTAATACATCTGGCAACTAACACTGCAGGATACGCCTTACACCTAAAAAAGGAACCATGGTGACCAATAACCCCCTCAAACACTTAGACTCTCTTTTTATTTACACCCGCGTCAATCTTGGTGGTCAGGTCTTCCTGCAAGTCTCGCCAGTATATCTCTCATGATTAGCGTGGCGCATTCTCTGCAGTACCTTTCCCCGTCAAGTTCAACGCCTTCCTTTTCGTCAAGTATTTTTCCGCAATTAACCACGGCACAACGGTGAACCAAATTTAACTCCCCTGCAAAAGATTTTTCCGATCCTCTTTTTATCTTTGCTCATGAGATTCAACTGAATTGTGGGGAAAATGTACTACACAACTTTTTTTGTTGGAACCGCTGGAAGTGGAAAGTCAACCCTTGCAAACGTATACTCGGAGTGGTTAGGAGAACAGAACATAGATGTAGCTACTGTAAACCTCGACCCAGGAGCACGCTACATACCTTACACCCCAGATGTTGATATAAGAGAATATGTAGTTCTAGAAGATGTGATGGACGCGTTCAATCTAGGCCCTAACGGTGGGCTTGTAGCGTGCGTTGACATGACGGTCAACTTTATAGAGGAAATCAAAAGGGAGATTGACGACCTAGGTGCAACTCACGTTCTAGTAGACACTCCAGGTCAACTGGAACTCTTCGCCTTCAGAGAATCCGGTCCAATAGTGACGTCTTCGCTTGGAGGAGCCCAAAGCGCCGTTTGCTTCCTGATGGACCCCTTTCTTGCACGCACACCATACGGCTTTGTGAGCGTCATGCTCCTGGGAGCATCCATACAGTACCGCTTCTTCCTTCCTCAACTTAACATTCTCTCCAAAAGTGACATTCTAACCGACCGTGAACTTCAAAAAATCGTTGATTGGGTATCGGAGCCACGCACGCTAATGGAAGCAATAGAGCGCGAAACCCAAGGCATGAAAAGGGAAATGTCACTTAGTATATGCGAAGCGCTAGCGAAAATCCATATGTTCGACATCCCAATACCTGTATCCTCAACCAGACTTGAAGGACTCGACAATCTCCAAGCGGCTTTAGAACGAATATACACTGGCGGCGAACTAGCAAAGTAAACCAGTAACTCGTTAACACTGGAAACTTTTATAGGGAGCTGGCTCTCGAGAACCTAACTGAAAATGTCCTTCAGAACTTATCACAATTAATCACGAATCATGCGAGGATGAGTGGAATGTCCAACGAAGTAGCCTCAAAAATAATCCAAAAAGCTCTGGATGAGGGAAGAACTTATCTCCTAGAACCAGAAGCAAAAGAAGTAATCCGGTCCTATGGAATCCCAACAACAAACTTCAAAGTAGCAAAAACACCCGATGAGGCAGCCAAGTACGCTGAAGAAATAGGTTATCCCGTCGTCCTCAAAATAGTCTCCCCCGACATAATACACAAAAGTGATGCGGGTGGAGTAAAAGTCAACCTGAAAAACAAAAACGAAGTCATAAAAGCCTATAATGAAATACATGAAAACGTGAAAAAATACAAAAGCGACGCGAAAATCACTGGAATTCTAGTTCAAGAATTCTGCCCGGAAGGAAGAGAAGTAATAGTCGGAATGGCTAAAGACCCCCAGTTTGGACCAGCACTTATGTTCGGGCTAGGAGGAATCTTCGTAGAAGTCCTCAAAGACGTTTCCTTCAGAGTTGCCCCAATAACAAGGTATGATGCAGAAGAAATGATAAAAGAAATAAAAGCATATCCAATCCTACAAGGAATAAGAGGACAACCCCCCGCAGACATAGAAGCGTTAATCGACATACTCTTGAAGGTCTCAACACTCGTCATAGACCATCCTGAAATAGACCAACTAGACTTAAACCCAATCTTCGCCTACCCCAAAGGAGCAAAGGCCGTAGATGCCAGAATCATACTATCAAAACAGTAATAAGCAATTTTTTCTTTCGCTACGAAGAAAACTATAAAAGATACATTTTAATACTCCAATATGGAGCAGGGGTGTCCGAGCCAGACGTGTATACTATGGGCTAAGTCAAAGGAACGCGGCTGAGGCCCGCGTGGCGTAGACCCAAACTGGGAACGTAAGCCTGCGTGGGTTCAAATCCCACCCCCTGCACCACTTCCTTTAACCAAACGTCTCCACTTATCAATCCCAATGTTTCTTTCTAAGATTTTCAAAAATCTTTTTAGAAGCGGTCTTATCGGACGCATAGTTTTTTCGTTTGAACTTAGTGTTTCCGGGTGGTGTTCGTAATTGTTTAAATTTTTAGGCAGTTGTTATGATGTTTCAGTGATTATTCCTGCCTTTAATGAGGTGAAAACTATTAGTTGTGTCGTTAGGAGATGTTTGCGGTATGCTAGTGAGGTTATTGTCGTCGATGACGGTAGCTGGGATGGAACGGCCGAGGCTGCTGAGAAGACTGGTGCTAAAGTTATCCGTCACGGAGAAAATAGAGGAATTAACGAGGCCTTGAAAACAGGTTTCAGGGAAGCTAGGGGAGACATCATCGTCCGTGTAGATGGAGACGGCCAGCACGACCCATCATACATTCCGTTGCTAGCTGGGCTGGTTGCTTCTGGCGAGGCAGACCTCGTTGTCGGACGCAGAAGTAGCATCCCTCCAGCTGAACTACTAATTTCGGCACTAGTGTGGCCCCTCGTAAGAGTTCACGACGCCGGAAGCGGCTTCATCGCCATTAGAAAAAAACTTGCGCAAAGACTGACTCTTGAGAGCAGAAGCACATGCGGAACACTTCTTCTGGAGGCGGCGACGATGGGTGCGCGTATACGCGAAGTTCCCATTCCAGTTCATCCTCGACTTGATGGAAAAAGAAGACTTAAGATAAACTACCTAAAGCACTTCCTAGTCTTGCTAAAGTATATTAAAACCAGCCTTCTACAGAAACTACGCCAGTTAAATATCTAGCCAGTTCTTAATGAACACCTGTAAGACTAACGAAATAAGGGCTTTTCTCCTATTTCACTGTTGAACTTTTGTTTTTAATTAAGCTTTTATCACTTTGTTTTCTAGTTTTTATGAAGTTATAAACGCATTAAATTACTGCTGTTTTGCGTCTTCATGTAAATTCAGTTTTAAGCACTTTTACGTTGTCTAGGTTGTTGGTATTATTCGCTTCATTTTTATGGCTCTAGCCATTCTTTGTATTGCTCTATAGACTGTTGAGTGACGGGCGCCCTCGATGAGCATCATTATCGCTTTTTTTGCGCATTGAAGCTGGTCGCTGTCTCCTATTATGCTTACCGTATGTCCGTATACCGAGATGGCTGCTCCGCAGGTTTCCTCTATTATTCTTCTGCTTTTCCCTTCTTCTCCTATTATCCTTCCTTTGATTCTTGTAAGCGTATTTCTGGAGTCTCCTACTATTTTTGTTAAGTCTATGACTTCCAGCATTTGTTCTTCGTCCAGGAGGCGGAAGGCTCTTTCAGGACTGAACCCTCTCGCCATAGCAATTACTATGTCTCTTGCTCTCCAGATTGATAGAGGGTCTTCTGTCTCCTCTGTTGTTTCTATGGTTACAGTTCCCTCGTTGCTGTCTACTGTTATTTTGGTTTTTGTCTCTTGCTCCAGCCTTTTCTTAACGCATCCATCTTTGCCTATTATTACTGCTATGCGTTCCTTAGGAACCTTCACGTACTCTCTTGCTTCCAAGGGGCCTCCTCTCCTGTTACTTGGTAATATAATTCCTCTATGGATGGTACACTTACACCTTCACGTGAAAAGTACACTGATATATTTTTAAGGTCTCTGACGAGAAACTCATGGGATAATGGATGGCTGAGCATTACTGCTTGGGAGAGGTCTATGAGCACAGGCTCATCCCACCAAAGAATGTTATACTCACTTATGTCCGAATGTATAAGTTCCGCCTTTCTGTAAAGTTTAGCAACGTAATCGATCACTTTTTCAAATGCCTCCCTCAGCTCTTGAGCGGTAAGCTCAACATCCTTTATTTTTGGAGCCGGCACCCCGTCTTCCCCTATAAACTCCATCACTAAAACATTTTTGCGCTGAACTATGGGCTTAGGCACTCTTACCTCCGCCTCATATGCCAACTTAAGATTTTTAAACTCTTTTTCAGCCCAAATGAACATCATTCCACGCGTACTTTTTTTAATTCTAGAGAAACGGGGGTCGCCCGCTATGTAAACCCAAATCTTCTTGAAGTCAAGCGTCGCCGTGCGGTAAACTTTAACAGCAACTTCCTCTCCGTCACCCACCCCCCAATAAACGTTCGCCTCTTTCCCTGTTGAAACCACACCCATAAGTTTTCTGAAGTAACCTCTATTTTCCAGTTCATACAGGGTCATTAAGGTGCTTGTGTCGAGAACACCCTCAACTGTTTTAAAAAGTTCAGATCCTTTCTCTTTTAATATTCCTTTATCTGCTCTTTCTTCGGCTTTCCATACATCTTTTCCCAAAGAAAAATTCCTCCCTCTAAATGAAGAGACGGAATTCCAAAACTGCAAAAGCACTCAAGTGATGCGGGGGGTGGGATTTGAACCCACGCAGGTTTGTGCTACTTAACATTCTACACCACCGGGTTTCTTACCACTCTGGACCTAAGCCCGGCCCCTTTAGCCAGTCTCAGAGTTGGCCAAACTAGGGAACCCCCGCACCGTACGCTTCTCTCACTGAACAAAGATTATCCCTAACTTATAATTTTTCCTTCTTCTGTTCATTCGCCATACTGACGTTTCCTCGCTCTTTATTTATTTTTTTGATTTTGAATGTAGC
>JAHLWW010000133.1 GCA_019057715.1 Candidatus Jordarchaeum sp. JNZ_1113 | reverse complement strand
CGGTGACGCGTAAATTCGTGGAAACTTGTAGGGAATACGCTGACCACGTGGGGTTCGCTGTTGTTTTCGGCTCTGCTGTTAACGGGTCCTTTTCCCCAGCGTCAGACGTAGACATCGCGGTATATTTCCTGGGAGATAAGAAGGAAGCTTTCGAGCTTCTAAAGAAGGTTTCAGGCCGCCTTGGGGAGAGGTTTGACGTGAAACTCTTCAGTTTCTCCCCCTCTACGTTAGGGTTGAGGCTTTGAAGGGAAAGCTCGTAATGGGAGATGAACGCCTCCTTTACGAGGTGGCAACGGAAACAGTAAGAGAGTGGGAAGCATCTAAACCCAATTTGATTACATAAAGCCATACGGTGGCGAGAATGAAGAGGAAGCTGAGAACCGAAAGAATACTCAAAAGGCTGAAAGACATAAATGACGCGGTTGAACTAGTAGCAGAAAACTGCCAGAAGATTTCGAGTCATTTGCCAAGCTTGGACTAGTGAAGGACAGAGTATAACAAAAAAGTAGAATTCGCTATAGAAAGCATACTTGACGTGCTTGCAATAATAAACACAGACCTTTCACTTGGTGCCTGCATGCGAAGGCGACATCATAGAGAACTTGAATAAGAAGGGAATTATAACTTATGATAGCTGAGGAAGTTAGAGAAATGAAGGGCTTCAGAAAAGTACTGGTTCACGGGTACGGCGAGATAGACGACGGGTTAGCATTCGAAGCGATAAAGAACGGGTTAAGTGTCTTCGAAACCTTCATATTGGAGATAGAAAAGTTCCTCAGGTCATACAGCTCCTCTAAAAGCTGATGGTCTGTTTAAGTACCTTAACAGTGGTGTTTAGGAAACTTTTAGAAGACAGGTGTTAAAGCGTCCTCAGAACTCCACACGTTAAAACAGGTTAACGAAGAGGGAATCTGAGGATATGAAAACCTCCATGATTGCTTTACTTTTTTCCCGCTCCTCCATGTGTGAGTTTTTCGTTTAGGGCTAGGCGGACTAGGTTGCTCAGCATAAACGGCTCCATTCCTTGCGCTTCTGCTCTGCTTCTTAAGTTTAGGGCGCATAGCGGACATAGGAAAACCATTGCTTCCGCCCCACTCTCCTTAGCGTCCATGACGTTCCTCATTTTCCACTCATCCACTTTCTCCCTAGGTATCGTGGACATTCCGGTCATCGGCCCCCCGCAGCAAATCGCGTTCAACCTATCATACCTTCTCTTAACTCTTTCAACCCCTATCCGCTCGAAGAGCTCGTCGAGCAGCTTATCCTTCCAGAGAGTATACCTTGAAGCGCATGGTTGCTGGTAAGCTACACTCATGTTCAACTCCTCGACTTCGTCCTCATGCTTTTTCACGTAATCCAGTAAGTACTCTATAATGTGGACTGGCTTGAACGGCAAGCGCAGACCATACTCTTTAGCCTTAACGGTAAGCATAACGTAGCAGTCGTCATGATAACATATCACTTCCCTAGCTCCAACTTTACTGGCGATTTTTGCTAAGTTTTCCACGAATTTTCGGGCGTTATCTCTAACCATGCTGGGTTTTCCAAGATGAACCCAGCCAATGTAGCAGAAGTATTCGCCTCCCTTAGTGACGGTTAACCCCTCGAAAAGTCTCCCCTCAATCACACCAGGAATGAAGTCGACACTGCAAAGGTTCAGAATAGGCATTCCGCGCCTACCCTCTAAGACCTGCGATGGCATCTGCGCCGCCATAACCATCATGTTTATCGCCCTCTCCGTCGCCGGGTAGCTTCCAGTCTCCTCCTGCCTTTCGTTGATGAGGTCGAATGGGTTAGCCCCCTCAGGACAAAAAGTGTTGCAAGCAACACATGTAATGCACTCAGAAGTCACTGGCGTAGGTCTTCCTTCGACAAGCTTCTTGAACTCCTCCCTAGCCTTCTCTCTCGAATACGCTAAGTAAGGGCACCTCTCAAGGCACTCCCCACATAAACTACACTTTTCCCTGTAAAACATACGCAAGCCTCCCACAATTAAATAACAAACAGACGAAAACAAGTAAAAAACGGTTTCGAAAAAACCAAGGCTTAATCAGTTCCCCCAATGATAAAGATACAAGAACACCTTAGTTCCCTGCCATAACCAAAAATCGACTTTAAAAGAGGAAAAAGCCTCAAAAATTCCGTTCTTATTTATCAATAGCTTTCTGAATGGTCAATTTAGACCTTCCAAATGCCTAAAAAACCAAAATGGTAAAGCTACTACAATCGAAAAAACATTCGCTTTAAAGGAAAGCGCCAATTGTACTCGTAGAAAAATGTCAGGAGACGCAATAGTAAGTGTGAAGAAAGGCGTTAAATTGCCCTGTTGCAGAAAATCCCCTAAATGGTAATGTAGCGTTTGGGGCAGTTTACACGCTCGTTTAGGTAGCCTGAAACCGGGGGATAAGTAATTTAAATTACCGTTTCAGCATTCAACGAGCCGTCTTCATGATGAATAGAGCTCGTAGTAATGTTAGCCATAGAGGTCACATCTTTTTGGAGACCACTACAGAAATAAGAAAAATAAATTATTTCAAGAACATATGTGTTCCCTTCCTAGTTGGTGATACGCATGTTTCGTGGAGTTATCCCTCCGATTATCACTCCGTTCAACAGTGAAGGTGGGCTGGACGAGGCCTTTCTGAGGAGTCACGTTAATTACTTGATTAAATGTGGCGTTCATGGGATTTTCTGTTTGAGTAGCGTCGGTGAGTTCGCCTACCTATCGGATGAGGAGAAGCTCAGAGTTATGGAGGTCGTCGTGGAGGAGGTCGCCGGGCGTGTTCCCGTGCTTGTCGGCGTCGGCCACTTTAGTTGCAGGGTTTCCGTAAATTATGCTAAAATAGCTGAGCGCTTAGGTGCAGATGGCCTAGTAGCCATAATTCTCTCCTACTTTCCCGTGACGGACGATATGGCTTACGAGTACTACGTGTCCCTTGCTGGATCCACGAGTCTTCCAGTGTTAATCTACAATTTCCCCGCAGTTACAGGCTTTGACATTAAGCCTGAAACCGTTGCACGTCTCGCTGAGATCGAAAACATCGTTGGGATTAAGGACACGGTTGTCGACGCCCGGCACACCCTAAAAATACTAGAGCTCGCGCCGAGTGGCTTCTCGGTTTTCCCCGGGTCAGAGATCACACTTCAAGCAGCAATGGAAGCCGGAGCCAAAGGAATGATACTCGGCACCTCAAACATAACCCCAACTCCCTCAGTTGAGTTCTACGAAGCATACCGCTCAGGCGACATAGCGAGGGCCCGCTCTCTCCTACCAAAGGTGGTCAACCTTCTCCAGATAGTATCCATCGCCCCAGTCCAATATCTGCCCTCAATAATAAAGAACGCGATAAATCTCATTGGACGCCCAATAAACACCTTTGTCAGGAAACCTCTTCCAAGCCTCTCAAAGGAGCAACTGGAAAAGCTCAAGGAAAAAATGGTCGAGATAGGCCTTTTAGAAGCCCCGGTTAATGGAAGCTAGGCTCCTTTAGCCTTCCTCAGAATTTCTTCAACCGTCATGTTGTGCTTTAACGCTATCATCTTGATGGCTCGCTCCGCCTCCTTCCTGACGTCTTCATCCGGATGGAGGCGTAGGGGGTCTATGGCTTTAACAGCCTTTACGCCTCCGGCTCTCGCTAGTGCCTTCAGCGCTGTCAGCTTAACTTGTTTGTCCTCGTCTGAAAGGGCTTCTATTAGCGTCTTCTCAGCCTCCTCGCTTCCCATGTTTCCTAGGGCGGATGCAGCCCACAAGCGCACCTTCGCATCCTCGTCCCTCAGTGCCCCCTCTAGTATCTCCCTCACTCTAGGGGACCCTGTAGAGGCTAGCGCCCTGACGACGCTCACCCGTACCTCGGCATCTTTCTCTTGTAGCATCCTGCTCAGGTAGGGGATCACCTCCTCGCCCCCTATCTTTCCAAGTGCCTCCACAGCTTCCTTTCTAACCCTCCAGTCCCAGTCATCCAGAAGCCTAATGAGCTCGTCTCTAGCCTTGCCCTCACATATTTCACCGAGAACCCTTGCGGCTCCGGCCCTAACCTTCCAATCATCACTTCTAAGCAATCCCACTAGTCTATCAGAGTATCTTGAAGCTCCTTTCACCAGCGCCTCCATGGCTGCGGTTCTCACCCTCTCATCCTCATCTCCTAACGCCTTGATCAGCGCATCGAAATGGCTTCCCCCTGAAATTTTAATGATCGATTTAAGAGCTGCAAATCTAACGTCTCCTTCTCCGTCATTCAAAAGCTTCTCAAGGGAGCTCATCACACTTATGCTACCTATCTTGCCAAGGGCGTGCGCCACCCTAACCCTAACCTCACTGTTCCTGTCATCAACAAGCCTTGAAAGCTCGACCGCTGCATCTGCATCACCTATCTCTCCTAGAGCATCGATCGCCTCAAGCCTAACCCTCTCCTCTTCATCGCTAAGAAGATACATAAGCTGGAGCACGGCCTCCCTTCGTCTTCCAGCCCTATACTTCTCAACCGCCTCCCTAACCTTCCTAGACATGGAACCCTTAATCATCGCAAATTCACCACTCGCCACTCATAAAACCCAAAAATTAGAGAATCTCCTACTATTTAAACTTAAACATGTCAAACTTCATCGGCCTTAAACATCACCAGCTTCACCAACCCTTCTGTTGAGGGAATGAGGAATGATAGGCTAAGTCTGTTGCGTGTCGCGCTCTTCCCAATGCTACACTCAGCTACATTTCCGGCTTGAAGGGCTGCTTGGAGCGTTAGGGCTCTTAGATTGCTTCGAGCTGTTCGACCTTTGACCACCCTCCCTCCTTCGTGACCATGTATACCGTGTCTGCTGCGTCTTCGAGCTCCCTGTCATGGCTTACCACTATCAGTTGCGGGATTACCCTCGCCTCCTCCCTGAACCCCTTCTTGAGTATCTCTATGAGCTCTCTCCTTCTCTCCTCGTCTAGGAAGACTGTTGGTTCATCCATGATCATCATGCTAATCTTGTCCCCCGCTATAACTTTAGCTATAGCCATCCTTAGGGCTATGGCAAGCGCAACTCTTTCCCCTCCGCTTATAGTGTCCACGCTCTGGCTTCCGGAAGGCCCTACAACAGTCAGCTCGTAGTCCTCGTCCAACTTGACGTCTGAGTACTCCAAGTTAAACTTGTTAAGGTACTCCTTCGTGTAAGATTCTATTTTTGGCTTAGCTCTGGCTCTTATAAGCTTCTGGATGCCATCTTTTCCGTAGGCATCCCTAACTTTCTCAAGAAGCATAATGAATGATTCAAGCCTTTTAACTTCCCCCTCCACTTCTTCAAGCTTCCTAGCCCTCTCCTCGCGGTTTTTTAACTCCTCTCCTAACCGTTTCTTCTCGCCTTCCAGCCTAGCGAGCTCCCTCCTCTCCTCTTCAAGCCTAGCCTTAACTCGCTCAGCCTCCCCTTTTACAGCCTCATACTCTCTCTCATCATATCCTAATTCATCCATCTCTTTTTCAACAACTAAAAGCTCCTTTTCAGCCTCCTCTGCCTCCTTCATTGCAATATTATAAGCTTCCACCAGGATCTCC
>JAHLWW010000132.1 GCA_019057715.1 Candidatus Jordarchaeum sp. JNZ_1113 | reverse complement strand
AAGGCGATATGCACCGAAGCTGGAATGTTCGCGATCAGGGACTTCAGGACGAGGGTTACATTCAACGACTTCGAAAAAGCCGTAGAGAAGGTGCTGAAAAGATCCAAGGGAGAGAGTCCACCAAGAATATACAGCTAGTCCTCATGGGGGAACGGGTTTTTGGAAGAAAATAACTACTGGGTTTTACGCAAGCTGAGACTAATAGCGGATTATCAGTTCCTGCCTGGAGCCGGAAAAGCTCTTTTCCCTGAAAATGTTAACGTTTATTTCTCCTCCAAGACAGGTAGAGTTAAGGAGATCCGGTTGGGAGGAGAGCTTGTAGCAAGTTTCAGGCCTGATGATGGAACATTCGCTCTCAGCATAAGGGGAGCCGAGCTTCTCCTGAGAAACTTTCAGAAACCACGTTTAAGAGCGATAATTGAGGAAACCGTCGCCGATGTGGTGGCTGAGGGACGAAACGTTTTCGCTAAGCACGTGGTGGAAGCTGACCCGGAGATAAGGTCAGGTGACGAAGTCATAGTCGTAGATGAGAGAGATATACTTGTAGCAGTCGGAAAAGCAGTTCTCAGCGGAGAAGAAATGGTGGCATTCTCGAGGGGAATCGCTGTAAAAACCCGTATTGGAAATCCACTCTTTAAACGTAATTAAGTCTCGGAGGTTTCCGCTTTGAGGAAAGTTAGTTCTAAGCAATTAAAGAAAATGATGAAGCAAATGGGAGTTAAAGAAATTCCCGCCCTTCAGGTCACAATAAAGTGCGCAGACAAAGAGATAATCATAACCAACCCGCAAGTAGTTGAAATGAAAGTAGCCGGACAGAGAGTATACCAAATCTCAGGAACCACGGAAGAAAAAACAACAGAAACAGAAAAGAAACAAGTTGAAATCCCCGAAGCAGACGTGATGCTCGTGGCGCAACAGGCAGGCGTAACGCCTGAAGAAGCCAGAAAAGCCCTAATGGAAACAGAAGGGGACCTAGCAAGAGCAATCCTGCTACTTAAAAAATAGAAGAGCGTATTGCGGATTTTTGTATGCCTACATTGCTCTCTTCTTTAGCGAAGCTTTGTTGAGGATTCCGTAAGGCAAAATTCCCCTTGAATACGTATTTTCCATTTATCTCTCATTCGAAGCACATTCACCCGAAACTGGGAGCTGAACGTCTAAAAATCAACATAAAAACAGCTACCTCAACCCTTCCAATTTTAGTTAAGCCCCTACCTCGCCTACCTCACTTTTTTTCTCAAGAATTGCTTTAACGCGTTTCAGCCGGAACAGGTCTTCTCTTTCCCGTTCCTCGAGGTGGAGTGAAATGTATCTTATCGTGTTCTCCAGTTTCGGAATGATGATGTATTTCAACGCATTAACTCGGCGCTTAGTCTTGTCTATTTCTTCAGCTAACTTTTTCACAGCAGTCTCAACTTCCGCTAGTTGAATTGCAAGCTTTAAAGCTTCTCTGAACTTCTTAGTTGCCTCGTCAAGTATTGCAGACGTGTCCGCGAAACCGTAAGGCGGCATCTTCACCTTACCCTCTTTAATGTTTAACAAGGGAACTTTAACTCCCATTATGTTTTGAAGGGAGACTTCGACCTCGTAGAGAGACTCAGCCCCCATAGCCGCCTCCTCAACTTTAAGTGGCCCCATAACCATTTTAGCCAAAATAAGTGCCTCAAAAGCCTCTTTGAGGGCGTTGTTCAGCTCCCTCCTAAGTCGCCCAGCATCCTCAAGTATGTCAAAGAAATGCATGACTAAAGCGTCCCGTTTCTCCTTAAGTAAGTCATGCCCCTTTTCAGCTAGAACAATCCTCCTCTTTAAGGCTAAGAGCTCCATCCGTGTAGGATGAACGCCCTCTATTATTCCAGTCGACAATTCATCATTCCTCCAAAAGAGAAACCTAAGCGGCAAAAACCCAAAACTCAAAGGAGCAATAAAAATTTTTTTGCACGTTTTGCAATGCTTAACCGGCAAAAATAGTGTTGTGGCGCGGGGGGCGGGATTACCACCTTAGGAGCATAATTTCTCCCATCGGCTTTGAACCCGCGCTCCCCAACGGGGAACTGGCTCTCTAAGAGTAAGCATTGCTGCTTAACCCTTAGCAGGCCAGCACCTTACGGCGGCTCCACTTAACCGGGCTTGGTTACCCCCGCACCATGATTAAAGAAAATTTCGCGATTATTAAAACTTATGGTTGTCCACATCTTGCTGTTTTAAATATTCATGTCTAAAAATTGCTTCATAATGATGATTTTTAACCATAAAGATTATATTTAGTCAATTGCTCGTTAACGCATCCTTTTTGTAGGAGTTGTTCTCTTTGTATAGCGTTGAGTGTAATGTTGAGGACTCAGTATTTGAGTACAGAGTTTATGATGACTACGGCATCAGCATCATAGCCTACGCGCGCGTTCTGCGCACCGAAGAATGGGCAGAGATCAAGATCATAAACGTGAACAGAGAATACAGGGGAAGAGGCATCGGAAGCATACTCCTAACCAGAATAGTCAAAGACCACTCAAACTGCACGATAATCGTTGAAACATTCAAATATTTAATCGACTGGTATAAACGATTCAACTTCAAACTAGTATGCGAAAACCCCGTAATAATGATGAAACACGAATCACAACAAAGCCTCTAACCCATATTTATCCATCAAAAGCTAAGTCCATCAGCAACACTTTAATTTTAAGTTTTTAACGGTTCATCAGCTTACTGCAGGCAGTTAATTAATGATTCATTTTTTCTCTGAAGAAAATAAAGTGACTCATGCTAAGATACTCGAAGGCGCAAACCATCAGAAGAAGGGAACAAAAACTCGTTAACTTCGCGTTAATTTCACAATTATAATCACTCTATCAAATGGCTCTTTCTTCCCGGCTCAAACCTTCACTTCAAACTTTTCATACTTCGCACTTCTCTCCTTTCGCCATTTCTAACAGAAGCTCCTTCCCCTGAGTGTAGCCTTTAGCTATTATCACGTCCCCTTTCTCAAGCGTGTAGGAGTCCGATGGGGAATATACCCACTTGCCCTTTCTTCTGACCGCTATTATTCTCATTCCCAGTCTGTCATCTATTGCTATTTCACCTATTGTTTTTCCCTCAAGCTCAGAACGGTCTCCAATACACGTCCTTACTATAGTCTCGTCAGCCTCTTCCATGACCATTTTAAGAATCGGGTGAGGTTCAACCCCCCTCAACACGGCGTCCGCTATTTCAGCTGCAGCATCAGCTATGTTCTCCGCTGCGAGTCCAATGCGTATAAGCGCTAGCTTGGCTTCAGGGTTTATCGCTTCATCCTCCGCATCCAAGACTTTAAGTTCGAAGTTCACGTGGAACTTATCAAAGAGCTCCTCCAACTCCATGACTTCCTCAGCTATCTCCTTGTTGTTAAAGAAGAAAGCTGAGTAAGCAAGGTCCAACATGAGCTCCGATGTATTCTTCATTTCGACAATCATTTTTTCTATTTCCGCTACCTCGTCATTTTTCATCTACATTTTCCTCCGCTATCTTTTTGAATTCCTGAACGCTTTTGTCAGTGCCTCGAATTATCACGGCGTCACCCGCTATTAATTTAGCGCTCTCCTTAGGGTTTATCAGCAGCCTCCCCCTCCTCCTGATGACTATCACGTCAACTCCAAGTTGCCCCCTCAAACTGTCTATCCTCTTATTACAGAGAGGCGACCCCTTACTTATTACGACGCGCATAATCCTTTCCTCAGTCTTACTGAATGCATGCGCCAGTATCCTAAGCCCCTCCCCCCTCACTATCGTCGAAGCTATGTCTCCAGCAGCGTCAGAGATCCTGTTCGCCGCCATCGCAAGCTTCATTATGCCCGCCATCCTCTCAGCGTCCTCCTTGTCTCTCACAGCGAACGACGCACTCATGAAGAGAAGATAGATCAGGTAGTCTACATATTCTTCAAGCTCAAGCACTTCCTCCCTAAGCTCAGCGTCATTGAAAAGAACAGCTGAGTAAGCCAAGTCAACAGTCAGCTCGGAAATGTTCTTAATGGAAGTTAGAAGAGTCTTCACACTAAGAGGCTTATACTCAACCTTCTTCTCAATCAACCACTTGACCTCCAAGAAAGAGAGAAGAACCCCCATTAAAACTGCAGGAGAATTTGTAAAATTCCTCAAAGTTAAACTTTTCGACATCCTCGAAAAAGAAAAGCAACGTTAATGATTAAATTCCCCGAGAAAATCCAGATCCTTATTTCACTCCACAAAGAATTATCGCGGCAAGGACGTGAAGAAGAAAGACTGAGATCACCAAAACATTGCCCACTCGAGCCATGCCATCGAAATGAAGAAGTCAGTTGCCTGAGACGAATACCGCGTCTCTTTCGCAGAAAATTAATAACCACCAAGAATTCCACGAAAAGAAAAGAGAAACCCATAACCCTCACATCAGGCAAGTTTTGCTTCGCGGTTTTAAGGCGTTCAGTCGATTGAAAATCCGACTAGTTTCACCCTTATCATTAAGCGGCCTCGCCTCTAGGAGTACGCTTTCTTTGATGAGAGGAAAGTTATAATCCAGAGGATGGATGCCGTCAGCATCAGCGCGAAGCTGATGAACAGCACGAGATGCCAAATGTAGCTGAACAGAAAGACTACTCCGCTTATGATGCTTAGGACCCCTACGGCACCAGCCATAGAGGGCCTCGTCGTCCATTCACGCGTAGAAATGCTCATCGAGCCAAGCAGTATAACGGATAAGCCTAACACGACGAAGCCCAACCATGCAAGAGAGAGGTTCGGCGCAGGCACAGGCACGGTAAAGATCACGTATTCCCCCTTATTGCGCGGGCGTACATGTATCCTGTTGTTAGTGCTCCCGTTAATATGAGTAGTCCCCCTAGCGCTGCTCCCCCTATGGCGAACGCTATTCTCTTCAATCCGACGAGCTCACCGGCCCCGTAGCCGTGAAAGCCGACGCAGATGAGCATGCTGGCTGCAGTGAGAAGCGCAAACAGCACAGCTGAAAGCACACAGAACAACCAGAAAGAAGGATAAACAGGCACAACCAAAGAGTAATACTCATACTCAATGGAAGGAATACAGAAGATGGGGGAGTTAAGAGACTCGAGCAAAAACCTTTCGAAGTAAAATAAGTATGTGTTTGTTTCTGTTAGTAGCGTGTTTGTTGTTGTGGTCCACGCTATTCCAGTTGCTGCTGCCATTGCTCCAATTGCCCCTCCCACTGCTCCAACAGCGAAGGCGTCTCTAGGCATTATCCCTCCCTTTCCTGTAATCCTCCTATAGGCGGCTGCTATTATGATGGCGGCCGCTGCCAGGGATGCCGCCAGTACTAGGGCTGAGGCTGGGAGCACGCTCTGCTGGTGGAGGCGGAGTGAAACGCAGGCATTACACAGCATGGCGGCCAGTATAAATGGGCCAGTAATGACAACAGTATTATTTCCGGCCAATTCCTCGTAACCGTTGTCGGATAGTTAACTTTTTATGACTATCCGTTCCACCTCTTTAAATTCATCGGTGGCTTTCGCCGCCAACGGTAAAGGACGGCACATCAAGAGCTTCATGGCAATGTTCCATGCAGC
>JAHLWW010000131.1 GCA_019057715.1 Candidatus Jordarchaeum sp. JNZ_1113 | reverse complement strand
GGAGATATGAATATGATAACGGAAATGACGTGAACCGCTCTGAAGATGAAAGCCGATACTTGCAGTATAGGGTGATGAACGCTTCAGGAGTGGTTTTAGACTGGACGAACCTAACGCAACATTATGACGGCGGAATATACTATTTGGCTAATCTTACTGGTCTTCTCTATGGTGGAGTGGGTTACACTGTCGAATTTAGGGCTGGTGGCTCAGGGTTTGAGTCCGTTGCGGCAAGCGCACTCATTCAGGTTAATCCTGTTATACTGAGTGATTCCAACGTTAATGTGTCGCGTCTGGGAATTTACTACTGGAACCAGGAGGATATCACGGTTTGGGTCAGCGTCTACGACGACTATAACAAGCTCCCCGTGGTTGGCGCCAACGTCACGTGGAGCGTTGAGGGGTTTGGCAGTTTCCAGCTATACCACGTTGAGAACGGGAACTACACGGGGAGCATACCTAAGAACTTCCTGCCTCAGGGCAGTTACACAGTGACCTTCAAAGTAGAGTGCACGAACTACACTACCTACGCGAAGGACAGGATTATAATAATCTCTCCAAGACCAATATCCGTAGAGTTTAAGCCTACATACGACGTAGTCTTTGGGGACAGCTTCACATTCTACGTTTACTGCAAGGATAATCTTACGGGTGAGCCCCTGAGGAATGTGGCAAGCGTCTTCTACTCCATTGAGGGGACAGGGTTCATCGGCGTTCTCACCGACGCGGATGGAGATGGCAACTACACGGGAACCTTCAACACTTCACTTCTCTCCTCGGGTGTAAGCTACAGCATCGCATTCACCGTCAAACTAGAGAACTACGTTCCGGTGGAGAAGACAATATACTTGTTTGTTAAGCCTGTTCCGATGAGCATCCAGAACGTTCAGGTTTCCGAGACGCGGTGGAGGGACACGCTTAACTTGACGGTTACTGTTTGGGACATGCATAATGATGTGCCAGTTGTAAATGCTAATGTTAGCTGCGTTATAAAGAAGGATGGCGTAGTCGTGTTTGAAGCTCAGCTTAAGAGTTTAGGTGGCGGAGTCTACGCGCTTAGTATTGATACGACCAATATGCTTCCGGGCAAGTACACTGTGGTGTTCAGCGCCTCCAAGGAGGACTACTCTGCTCAGCCGATGCAGGTGGAGTTCAGCATACTTCCAGTCGCGGCATCAGTTACTCCGGCGAGCAACTTCGCCCTCGGAGGGGCTACACCATACTTGGTCCTGCTCGGAGGCTATGGCGAGGTTGAGAATAGTGTTCCCTTTGTTGTTTTGGTTTTCGAGTATAAGGATGCTTACGGTAACCCTGTTCCAGGGGCTACTGTGACTGCTAACGGCGTACCACTAACATACATAGGGGATGGACGCTACATACTCGTGGTTCCAACGAGCGCCCCCTCCACCATACCCATCGTAGTTTCAGCTTCCGCGGAGAACTACGAGTCGTCTCAAGCCTTCCAGGTGCTGAACGTTAAGGAGAGGAGCGTTGCAATACCTGGGATTAACGTGAGAATACCTTTGACGATGTTCCTGATCGTGTCGCTTGCAGTTATCGCTCCGCCCGCTAGCCTCGCAGGGTACGTCTATGTGAAGAGGATGCGTATACCTCTAATCATAAGGCGCATAGATAGCTTGATTGAAGCCATAGAGAAGGGTGCCAAAGTTGAGGTTAAGAAGCCGCTTAGTAGGGACGACGTGATCCTGTCCCTTCTCTGGGAGGAGATGGCGATCGTTGGTGTCGAGCCAAGAGTCGCCGCGATGCCCGTTGAGGTCGTGGACAAGCTGGTGCCATTACTGGTTGAGAGCGGGTTGAGCAGTGAGGGAGCTGTCACCGTCCTGAAGGAGCTCAGGGCTAGTGCGCCGGCGGACAGGGAGCGGCTACTTGCATCCATAGGAGTCCCACCTGACATAAGCGCAGCGATACTCAGTGAGCTGGAGAAGCAGGAGGAAAAAGAGGAGGCAAAGAAGGCAGAGGAATTGGAGGAAGAAGAGGCGGAGGAGAAAAGCGGAGAAAAAGCTGAAGAAGAGGAAGGCGAAAAGTACGGGGATGATGTTAAAAAGAAGAAGGGAAGAAGAAAGAAGTAAAGCGATCTGCTACACTAAGGACTTTCCTTCACTCTTTTGTTTTTGGTTTTGTTTTCCAGGACGTTGACGGCTGTGTTGCTTATGCTTGTCCGGCTGCTCATGGTGTATTCTCGTAGCTCTTGTTGTTGCGTGCTTTTCATGTTTTTGATTGTGATTTGCTCTTCAAGGCTTCTTAGCGGTTATGTCGGTTCAGTGTTATTTACCTTTTCAGTTTTTTCCAGTCCCATACTTCGATGTTTTCGGGTGTTCTTTTAAGCACGTCTTCACTTGGAACGATCAGTATTTTTCTCGCTTCTCCGAACCTAGCTAGTTTTTCCTCGATCTTGCTCACCTCTTTGCTGTCAACGTTCCTTTTCCATTTTACTTCCGCCACGACTCTCACTTTCATGTGCTCTCTGAGTGCTACGTCCACCTCCAGGTCTGGCTTCGATATTTTGACTGGCTGCATGCTGAACATTCTCGACAACAGTTCCTCGAAAAACCACTCCATGTATAATGGCATCCTCTCGCTGAACACTTCTCCAACCCTCTGCTCGTCCATGTCTGCCTCGAAGAAGCCGTATTTCTCGTTTAGGTAGTATGCGATGTCCAGTATTGGGGAGGCGTGCCTGTACTGGAAGCCCCTTCTTTTCTTTCCTTCTATCGGTGTGGCTTTGACTAGCCCCATCTGGATGAGGTTTTTAAGGTACTGGGAGATGAGGCCGGGGTTGTCCTTCTCGATCAGCCCCTTCGAGTAGAGGTAGCTTGATATCTCAGAAGAATGGTTTTTTCCATTGGCTATGGCGCCCAGAATAGCTGAGTATCTGGCTGTGAGTTCGACGTCCTCCTCCGCGAAAACTTCCCCCACCAGGTGGGGGGTGTAGACCCTCAGCGCCTCCTTTAGCCTGAATGGTGCCTCCTCCCTGTACCTTTCAACGACCGGCGCAAGCCACGGCTCCTGAACGATGCAAGCGGCCTCAAACATCTCTCTTTCTCTCAATCCGAGGGATTCAGCGAAGATCAGGGCGTCCCTTGGGTCAACAAGTGAAACCTGCCTTAGCTCGAAGAGGCCGAGGAGCGGGCTCCCCTTCCCAACCATTTCCTTGAAGTAATGCATTGTTGACGTTATCAGTATAAGATGACCAACGCCGCTCAGAGCTTGAATAGTCGAGAGCACGGGTTCATCCAAACGGTGGAACTCGTCCACCACGATCTTCTCTTCCCTAACCATGAGGGGGAGAACTCTCCTGAACTCGCTCTGCGAATAATCTTCCCCACTGCAGAGGTCGATGAGAACCTTGTTCCTCGGAACCACAAAGTACCTGTCGTACTCAGCGTTCTCCCTCACATAGAAGGTTTTCCCGGTCTTCCTCCGCCCATAAACCAGTAGCCATTTGAAGCCGCGAAGAGCATGGTCCAGCTCTCTCCTCGGTATAACCACCATTATAATAACCACCATTATAATAATCACCGTTATAATACCACAAAGACATTTAAACGTAACGACAAAGACGCAAAAGCAAGACGACTAAAAAAGAAAAGAAAAAGGAAAGAAGGAACAGGAAAACGGAAATGACGCGACCGTGGGCGTTTAACTAAAACCGAGAGCAAATGCGGGTCTAACGCACACAGCGGAAAAGAAAGAAAAAAGGGAGCTGATAAATAAAAGTGAGCCTTTTGCGCTGGTAGCTGTAGCTTTGGAGCTTCGTTCATGTAGCATCGCTTGTGTGGTGGCTCCACCCCTTCTCCTTAGTGAACATTCTCGAGAACATCTTGTAGCAGATGCTTGGAAGCTTCACTTTTCCGTGGTTTTCTACCGTTATGAACCTTATAATGTGGTTTATGAGGAAGGTAGCGAGTAGCTCGAGTTGGTAGCTTCCCACGCTAGGCAAGTTTCTGCCAGAATAGGACACGTCGAGCATGTCTCTGCTGTAGAGCACCTCGACGAAGACCTGCGGGAAAACCTCCCTCTTTATCCTCCACTCGGAGCCGTTTCTCAGCACCTCTGCACCCACGAACCTTCCGAGCCCCTCAGCGTCCTCCGCCCTTAGTAGCCTAAAGGGCTCCCTTCTCTCCTCTAGGATCTTGACCATGAGCCCAGACTTTTCACCGTAGCTCCTGTCCACGGGCTCCCGCCCCACCAGCTTCGCCTCCAGAAAGTTTAGAGCGATGCCTGTGAATGTGACCAAGTCCTCTCCGGGAACCCAGTAAGCTCTCTCGCCCGAGAACAAGAACTTCAGTTCGCCCTCGACGTCGCCAAACTCGTCCCCATAGTAAAAGTAAAGCACGTGGACGTTAACCTCCGGGAAGAATTCAAGCGTGAAAGACCAGTCCTCCCCCAGCCCGAGACCCTCAAACCTGCCGCCTAATTCCCCGCAAACCACGCCGCGAACCCTCTCCAGCCCGAAATCCCTGAAGAGGGGGAACTTTGATGCGCTGAACTCCTCAAGCTCCCTCTGATGAGGGCTCCCAACGGTCGCGTCAATCTGGCTCACAACAAGAAACCTCGACCCCATACCACCAACCTCGCACCTAGAAGCCAGCACAACGAAAAACACGACCAAAATTTAAACTCTTCCCGAGCACCTAAAACACCCAAAAGAAACAAGAAGGAGGGGGGAAGCTGGCTCCGGGTTACATGCCGCCAGCTTCTATCTTGCCCAGCTCGTCTATGAGCTTCCTGAGCTCCTTCTCAAGGCTACGTAGCCTCTTCCTCTCCCTGTCGGTTAGTTCGCCCTTCTCCTCCTTCTTCCTGAGCTCGTCTATCTCAGCCCTTATCTCGTTAAACCTCGCCCTTACCTCCTCAACCTTACCCGTTACTATAAGCTCTCTCACCCGCATCCTCGAAAGCGTGTCATCTATGCTCGCAATCTTCTGCTCAAGCGCCTCCTTCTCACGGCTCAGCTCAGAGACACGCCTCTCATACTCCTCAACGCTCAAAGCTCTCCTCTCGAAAAGCTCACCAGCCTTCCTAGCCTCCTTCTCTAGGGAAGCGATGGCGCCAGTCAAGCGGCCCCTCTCCTTAATCAGCCCCCTCATTCTCGCCTCGTGAAGCCTGACAAGCCTCGGATAGTTGAAGACGCTGCTGAAGGCACGCCTGAAGACATCCCTGAACTCTGAGACGTCGCCACCCTCCCACTTCCTCAGCGCTGAGCCAGCCTCAGCCTCCACAAGCCTCAGAAACTCGGCGAGCCTACCCCTAAGCCACTCAACCTCAAGCCTGCCAACCTTCCCAGTGACGCAAACGACCTCTAGAAGCTCGCTCTCAGCCCTCACGAACGTCCCAATGCGCGTCTCTAGCACGTTGAACCCCCCAAGCCTCATCTCCTCGGCAAAGTTCCTCACCGCCGACACGAAGCCCGACACAAGCGTAGCATCAACATCCAGCGAGAGAACGTCAAAGTTCCACAACGGAAGACCCGTCTCCCTGTGCGTAACAAGCACGTTCTCCACGGCACCCATAGCCCTAACAGGAGCCCTCCACCTCCTATAAGCCCTACCGCCAACAACACCACCAGCAACCA
>JAHLWW010000130.1 GCA_019057715.1 Candidatus Jordarchaeum sp. JNZ_1113 | reverse complement strand
GGCTTCTATGAGTGTTTGGGGGTCTGACTTTTCAAGCTTGAATTCAGGCATGCTTTTGAGCGTGTTTTCTATGGAAGCCATCTCCGGGTTAAACCTTTCTAGGTCGTTTATAGGGTAAGATGTCAGCCACGTTTCGTAGTTCATCGAGTAGGGAGCCCTAACTGTCCCGTTTAGCTTGATCAGGGATGGATCTATGAGAACTTGGTCCTCCAACTCCTCCCTTTTGGTGGTTTGCGTCGTGGTTGCAGGCTTTCCTTCACGCGTAGCTCTGTAAAACAGTTCTTTGCCTTCATCGCCATGAATTCTCTCTTCAACTTTCCTCTGGATGAAGGAAACGATGTCCCTGTAGAGTGCGAAGTAGTCTTTGTATCCGTCCGGAAGCTCGTGTTCATCAAACATAGCCCAGACTTGAAGCTCCCTTAACCCGGAAAACTTCACAGCTGACTTAACGCCGTAGTCCTTCAGGCATTCACAGGCAAGCCTACAGACGAGCTTGACGGGAGTAAGGTCGTCTCCAAATTTTTTTCCAGCACTCACCTCAAAGACAAGCCAGTCTGGTCTTTCAGAGTCAGCTTTATGTATCACGGGAAAGAAGTCGACGGCGTGCTGGTCTACAAGGCTGAGAAGCTCCCTCTCGCTCCCAATAAATATCGGCTGCTTCTTCGGCTTATACTTCGCATACCTCACAAATGACGGGCTAAACTTATTGATCGGGTCGTTGTCATCTGAGAAAACCTTAACCACAGATACGGGTCTCCCCTTAAGGTAAGGCATCATCAGCCCTGCAACTTTAGGATAATACTTTCTTGCAAGGTATACCGCCCGGTAAGACTTATTAAGCTGGCTCCAAACGTCTTTGATTCTGCTCTCCAAACGCTCAAAGCCCCTTGGGAGTATACGGTACTTTCCGTCTGACTCCTCAATCATCCCCTCCTCTACGAGCCTCGCAAGAACTTTCCTAACATCGCTATCGGAAACCCCAGCGTCCCTCGAAACCTTCTCGCAAATGTGGTCTCCCTCAAAGAGCTTCCCCGCCTTCTTAATAGACAAAATCAAGAGAACGTGGTCCGAAACTTCAGCCAAGCCACACCCTCCAAAAGTGGAGAAACACCAGCAAAAAATATAACGTTTACCCTAAAGTAAGGAAACAGCTCAAACATGACCTATTAGCTGTTAAGTATCACTTTCAGCGTCTCAAAAAGTGGAGGGAGTACGCTCAAAGCGTAGCTAAGGCGACACTGGAAATCGTCCCAAAAGTCAAAGTATGTGTAATATGCGGGGTAGTAGAGGATAGAACAACAATCTATAGCGATATAGATATCTTGATCGTACTACCAGAAAAGGTTGAGAAGAAAAATCTCTACGTAAAGATCCTTACTAAAGCGATGGACAAATATGGCTTGCCATTGGACGCTCCAGTAGAGCTCCACATAACAACTAGGGAAGAAGCAGGACACCATGTTAAATCAAAAATAATCTAGATTAAATAATCATAATCATAATCATGGTCTACTTGTTAAGCTCCCTGTACATCTTCTTGAGCTTCTTGTACACCAGCTTGAACTTTAGATAGAGTTCATCGTATATTTCCCTGTTTGCCTGGTTCGGCTCGAACTCCCTCTTGGCTGGAACGATTTTTTCCAGCTCGTCGAAGCTCTTATAGTAGCCTAACGCCACGGAAGCGGTGAGAGCTGCGCCGCGAGACCCGGCTTCCAGCGGGTCTTTCATTTGTCTCACCACAGACCCTGTAACGTCCGCTATTATCTGGCACCATAAGTCGCTCTGGGCTCCGCCTCCGATGATGTTGATCGAAGGAACTCTGCCGATGAGCTTCTGCACCCCCTCAAGAATCCACCGCATGTGGTACGCTACCCCTTCAAGTATCGCTCTCAAAACATGTGCCTCGCCATGTGTCAAGCTCAAATTTATGAAGCCGCCCCTAACAGTGTGATCGTTAAGAGGCGAGCGCTCACCATACATCCATGGAGTAAAGATCAGCTTCTTCGACCCAGGCTCAGCCTCCGCCGCAATTCTGTCCATGACTTTGTAAGCATTCAGCCCCTCCTTTTCAGCCTCAACCATGTACTTGTAGCCCAAGTTGTTTCTGAGCCACTGGTAGCAGGCGCCCGAGCATTCCTGTTCGCCAACCAAAATGTACTTTGTCGGGTCAGCACTGCAAATCGAACCGATATAGTACCTTATGCTCAGCTTTCTGTCTCTTATGGGAGCCACAACCCAGCTGCTCGTCCCTATATATGCGTGAACCTGCTTCTCCCTCACAGCGCCACTCCCAACAGTAGCAGCAGTGATATCTCCGCAGCCGCAGACCACCGGCGTCCCCTCCTTGAGTCCGAGGTCCCTGGCGGCTTCAGCAGTCAGCTCGCCAACTATAGTCGGCGACGGAACAGGCTCGCAAAGCTTCTCCAAAGGTATTCCTGCCTTCCCACATATCGACTCAGACCACTTCATCTTCCCCTTCCTGCTATCGAACATCCAAGTTACATTGGCACAGTCCCACGAAGTATAGTACTTCCCCGTGAGCCTAAAGACCAGGTAGTCCTTCGCGTCTAGGAACTTGTACGCCTTTTCGAATACGTGCGGCTCGTTCTCCTTAAGCCAAACGATTTTCGATATCACATCCTTGGGACCAGGAGCGCCTCCCGTTATCCTTATGAACGTAAGGAGCATTGAGAGAATGTTGCCCGCCAGCCGCTTAGCTTGCTCCTCCGCCCTGTTGTCAAGCCATATTATTGCAGGCCTAAGCGGCTCCCCATTTCGGTCGATGGGCACCAGTCCGGCCATCTGCGCCGAAATAGAGACCGCCTCAACATCCTTCACCTTAACCTTGGCAGCCTCAACAGCCTCCCTCGTCGATTTAGAAACTGCAGCCCACCATTCTTTGGGGTTCTGCTCCGCCCACCCGGGCTGAGGATGGTAAAGCTCATAGCCCGCAACAGCAGAGCCGACAACCTCACCCTCAGTTGTACACACAACACTCTTCACACTACTCGTCCCAAAATCCCAAGCAACTACGAAACCAGCCATCTAAAAACCCTCCGAAAAACAAATTCGGATAACGAATAATTTTTTATTGCTGAAGAACAATAAAAAGATTCCTCAAGAGGACCGTGAACCGCCGAATCACTCAAAGCCACAAAATATCACTCTCCTCATTTAGTTTCTTAGACTTGGAAACAGCTCTTCACAGCCCTCAAACAGTAATCTTTCTCTCCTCAGCTAATAGCTGAACAGCATAAAACCACTAAACCGAGCCATCAGTCCAGCAGCCCTTACCTACAGAACCCATGAAGCTGGCTAAGGAAATGGCGCTAGAAAAAGTCAGAAAGGCTATAAAAGAGAGGAGACAGCTTCAAGCGGAAAAACTCGAGAAAATCGTTAGAAAGAAGTTCGAAACGTAAACTTTCCCGTTTCTATCAGCCTCTTCAACTCCCTCTTTTCATCTCCAAATTTCATGGCTCTCCTGGCCACGTCCATGCTCCTACCGTCAGCCAAAGCGATGCCACTAAGAGCAGACTCTGACGCTAGGCAGGCTATTTGGATGATGCGTCCTCCAAGGATGCTGCGGCTAGTGGAGGAGCCTAAAGTTGAGGACGTGGCCTTAGATGTTTGGAGGACTGCTTGTAAGCTTTTTGAGCTTCAAAGTACTGCTTTTAATTTCATCCATTCGAGGCATTTGCGGCACAATAAGCTGCCTCATTTTCGGAAATGACTTAAAGCATGAGAAGCTCAGAAACGGAGGCTGAGTAGTGTGGCATTTAGATGTTTTTATGTTAAGTGTGGAGTATTAATGATAAATGTTAAAATGATGAATGGAAATACATAATTTTGATGATTGATGGTTCATTGGTGGGGTTTTGATGGTAATAGGGTGCATGTTGCTCAGTATTGGCGGAGTACCCATAGTTACCAGTATTGTTACGAACGTTTTTGGGGACATGGAGTCCTTATTCGCAGGGGCTATGAGCGCCATAAATAGCGTGATATCGGAGGTCATGAAGACGAGGGTTAGGTATGTGAGGACGGAGAGATATTACTTGTACTTCAGTTACTCTGGTGAGTTTATGCTTGTGCTCATCTCCGAAGTGGAGGACCCAAGGCTAAACCAGCTGGCTGACGCCGTGCTGAGTGAAGTGTTAAAGGTGGTTAAAGATTATGATCCTTCGAGTCTCATGTACAACCTTGAAATGCAGAAGCTTATAGAGAATGTGATTAAAGATAGTCTTACCAAGCATTTGCCCTCAATCTCCAGTGTCACCAAGGTTGCAGATATGCTGATCGCGTCGGCAGAAAGTTTTAGAGGAAGTATGAAGCTGGGACTGGGTAAAATAATATTTCTTCCCGAAGAGTTGAAGGCGGAGAAAATCGACGTGAAGGTTAAGGGGGAGGAGGACGTTAAGGAGCTCGTCAACTCGTTCTTAGATGGGGACTTTGAGCGTGCCGCAAGTGAAACGCCGGCACTTTTCAAGTCGGATCTGGCGAGGATCCTTTACGCTAAGGCGGCGTTAAAAATGAACTCTTTCCCGCCTGATGCGAAGGCTCCACCCCTAAGCAGGGTATACTCTGTTATAATGAGCGTGGAGGACAGCTTAGCGAGGAAACTCCTCATGGCGGAGCTGAGGAGGTTTCTGGAGGCCGGGACGTATTATGAAAGGGAGAAGTTGATTGATGAAAACCTATTCGAGCTAATAGAAAAGATTAAGGCGGTTCACAGCGACGCTGGAGCGGTTTACATGGCTTTGGCCTTACCGACTGGGAGAAGAGAGATAATAGAAGTGGTTGAGCCACTTATCGGAGAGAAACACCAACACGTTAGGCACGCTTTGAAGGCTACCCTCTCCATCCTGAAGACATCCATCCTGAGACTGGAGGAGTTTGAGAAGCCAAGCGCCGCCGTTGGCAGGATAAAGTACGAGCTGAGCAACGTGCCGCCGGGACTTGCGGAGGCATCCTACAACTACTTATTAGCGTTTCAGTTCGCCACACTGAGTAACCTGATGGAAAAAGACATGGACTTTGATGCTGGCCGTGAGTTGCTCAGCGACACTATTAAGGAGGTGGAGAAAAGGTATGATTCTCTAAGGAAGCTGTCTAGGAACGTTCCCTGCGACGTGCTGGCGGCAAACTACTGGTTCACTTACAACGCCCTTACAGGTATGTTGGTGTTCACTCTCCACGCCGAGGAAGTGGAGAAGGAGGCGTTAAAGTGCGGGAAGAAGGTGGCTGGGACGATAAGGTGGCTTATGGATGTGGCTAGGAGGAACAGGATCTCGGTTGACATGTACATTTTGGCGATGGCCGGTATGCTGGCGGCCTACTCCCGACTAATGTTTCTCCTAGGAACCCCAATTCTAGACGTGGCATACTATGTTAAGCAGCTAGCCCTCCCCGAGCTGGAAAACTTATGGGATTACTCTCCTCACCATTACCTGCACGTGGTCATAGACTGTCTTGAAGCATTAGGATACACGGCAAGCTTCCTCCCCGCGGAGGCTGCAAGAAGAAGTATACTGGAGGGGGTGGCACTAGGTTTAGAGGAGATACAAAGGAGAACCAGAGACATACCGGTAATATCCATGCCGGTAGCACTAAACGCCATAAGGTTCTACGTCCTGTGCGGAGA
>JAHLWW010000129.1 GCA_019057715.1 Candidatus Jordarchaeum sp. JNZ_1113 | reverse complement strand
GCGTAACCATGGTTGAATCCGTCTCCAGGGAGAATCTCAGAGACTGGCTTTCGAGAATGGTGAAGAGCGTGAAGCACGCGGAGTACTTCTGCTTGGAGTGCCTTTCACCAGCTTTCAAGCTTGTGCTTGACAAAGGTTTGAAGTCGACTGTTCTAAGAGAAGAAGTAGTCGTGGAGGCTTTAAGGAGCTACGAGGACCTGCTTGGCCGCAGGGTGAGCGCGAAAGCCGATTACCTGTGCTCACAGGGCGGAACGGTGTCCGTCTCCGGGTGGAACCTTAAGTACGACCAAAGGCGGCCTGTGATACACGCTTTAAGCCCCGGGTCAGTCCTCTACTTTAGAACTAGCGACATGAAGGATCTAGCTGAACCCCTCCTTCTGCTCGAAGTTAAAGGTGTTGGTGGCTTCACCCACATGGGGTTTGGAAGATTCAAATTGTGGATGGGAGGTGATTAAACATGTCCGAAAGCTCTAAAAAAATGAGTTTCAAGGAAATGATGGATAGGGCTGTCTACGTGGCGGCGCTGGCCAGCAATGATACAGAAAAAAACCAGATAGAAAACCTTCTAGAAGTCATTAATGAGAGGCCAGAGAACAGTGAAGCAGTGATTTACTTTTTGATTTTTCTGATGAGGCAGGCGGAGCGCAAGCTCATATCTCCTAAAAAGGTAGCTGACGAGATAATCTGTGTCTGCAAGGAATTGAACAACGATGCGAAGAAGCTTAAAGAGTTTCTAGGCATGTTCAAATGGTCCTACGAGATAATCAAGGAACTCAAGAGAGAGGATAGCGTAAAGGTGGATGCGGAGAAGTTCAAGTCTGGTGGGTTTGATCACCTTAAAGAGATGTTCCTTAACCCGGAAAAATACTTTGAGAGAACGCGGGCCAACTCGGGGAGGATAAAGAAATGAGTGGGGAAGTGAATGCGGACTTTGACAGGTTGAAGATAAGGTACCTTGTTGAAGGGGAGCTCGTCTGCGACTCGTTGCTTCACATTGGAGCGGCGGAGGCGACTTCATCGACCCTGGACAACCCTGTCATCAGGGTAAAAGTTGACGGTAGGGATGTCCCGTATATTCCTGGTTCATCGTTGAAGGGGTCGCTGAGGGCTGAAGCTGAAAGAATCGCTAGAGGCAGCGGTTTAAGTGTCTGTCTCCCGCCCGTGAAGGTCTGTGAAAAAGAGGCGTGCGTCGTGTGCCGCCTCTTTGGAAGTAAGAGCTTGGCTGCCCACGTTAGGATATCCGATGCCCTTCCTCTAGAGGAGAACGTTTCAACACTAGTTAAGCCTGGAGTAGCGATAGACAGGGTTTTGGGCTCCGTCTTCCCCGGGCACCTCTACAACGTCGAGGCGGTATCAAGGGGCACCCGCTTCAAGTTCAGGATGGTCATCGAAAACATAGACTTAGAGGGGAACAGTGAAGAGGCAAAGCTCCTCAAAGCCATCTTGAAGGAGCTCGTCGATGGAAACATACAGATCGGAGGAAAAAAGTCGACCGGGATGGGCGCTGTCAGGCTGGAAAATATGACCATTAAGAAAATCAGCGTCAACGACCTGTTGAGTGGAGGAAAAGGTGTAGAAGTAAAGGTCTTGGAGGGGGCGTGATGCTGGGATTCAACGTGAACAAGAGAGAAGTGGTGTTTAGAGGCAAACTCACGGCGGTCTCCCCGCTCAGAGTTGGGGCGGGGCAGGGACACAAGATAACCGACCTCATAGATCTCTCATGCATAAAAGTAACGATCGGCGACAGGCTTATTCCCTATATTCCGGGATCGTCCCTTAAGGGTGTTCTCAGGTCAGCTGCTGAGGGCATAATAAGGACTGCGAGACTCAAAGGCAACAACCTGAACGCGTGCTACCCATACTTGGACTCCAGCTGTGCTAAGAGGTATGGAAACAAACTGATGCGTCTCCAAGAGGAAGTTAAGAGGAGCGAAGACGTCGAGGAGGCGATAAGTAGGCTGCTCGACTTCGTGGAGAAGAACTACTGTTTAGCATGCAGAATTTTCGGCGCCACAGGCATCATGAGCCACGTGGCCGTGAAGGACTGCTATGGGATCGATGGGTCCTATAGCTTCGGGACGAGGAGGGGGGTGGCTATAGACAGGAGGACGGGGGCAGTGGCTAAGCGTGCACTTTACACCGTGGAGTTCCTAAACCCGGGTAGCGAGTTCGACTTCGAGCTTGTAATGAAGAACATGCCAAACTACCAGGTTGGGCTGGTTGCAGCGGCGATCAAAGGAATAAATGACGGAAGGATCCATGTTGGGGGAATGAAGAGCAGGGGATTCGGGAGGGCGAAAATCACCGTGAGGGAAGCGACGCTTGACTGTAAACAAATTCCGGACACCATCAAGGCGCTCGGAGAAGACGACTACCCAGTTGTGCTCCAACCGGAAGGGGACTACACGGAAAAGCTACTTAACGCGTTTGAGGAGGCTTGGATAAAATTTGCAGAGGCACACAGATAGAACACAACCACTAAAGGTAGCTTCATACGGGAGCAGGAACGAAAGAAGCAGGGACAGGCTGATCCCCGAGTTGGTCTCAGGGGGACTTGTGATTAGGGCTGACGTTGTAAACAGCTTCCTATTTATCGGAACAGGAAGAAAGTTCTTCGCCAATCCACTACCAAAAATATCGTCAGTAGACGTGGAGAAAGTAACTGAAATAAATGCTCTTGGCGAGCTAGTTGAGGAAAACGCCAACATAAATGGGGAACCGGTGATTCCCGGATCCACATTGAAAGGATCGGTCAGAAGCAGAATAGAGCACCTCTTCATGCCGCACGACAACACTATAGAAGCATGCTACTCCGTCTCCAAGGTAAGAGGAAGAGTGAGTCAGAACAGGTTTAACAGGCGTCACTTGAAGGTGTACGGTTACCCGAAGTACGGCGGAACTATTCCTGAAAGAGGGCACTGCTCCCCTCCCGAGGAGGTCTGCGTGGTCTGCGACATGTTTGGAGCGTTAAGCTTGGGGTCGAAGGTTAACTTCTCGGACGCCCTCATGGAGAGAGGGGGATACGAAGTTAGGACGATGAGTTTCGGCCACAACAAAGGAAATTACGTTCTCGTCGATCCCGGCTCGGTTTTCAAGTTCACCGTTTCATTCATAAACCTCACCTGGGAGCAGCTTGGGCTGCTCTTAATGGGGATGCGGCTCCATGAAGGGAAGCCAATGCTGATAGGGCGCTTCAAGTACGCTAAGAGGAAAGTGAATGATCAACTTTCAGCTCTAGGCAGAGTGAAGATGAGCCTGCTCGAAGCCTACACTTACAATTACAGAGGAGGAATACCTGTAAGAAAAAGAGAGGACGCGAGGATAATCACAAAGGCTGTAGACGAGGCCAAGTCAAAGTTTAAGCTGAGAGACCTAGACGAAGCCGTGGAGGTTAACCGATGAGTAGAATGCATGCGAGTGAGCTCCTAAAATTAATTGGTGGCTCGGAGATTATAGTAACAGTGGACGAAGAGCTCGCGGAGAACATAGCGAAGGAAGTTACGTCCAGCGTGGGAGTTGCCGGTGTAGCGGTCAAGAACGGTAAAAGAATAACTTGGCTTAAAGAGGGAGACGAATACCTCGTTATGGAGGGCGACGCTGAGGAGTTTTACCTCCACGAGAAAGCGGCAAGGAAACTTAAAGAAAAATGGAAAAACGAACTACCAAAAAGAAAGCTGTGACAAAGACAACACAGAAAAAAAGAACCACAGCACTTTCAGATGTAAAGGCTCTAACCAGAAATTGATCCACGACTAGTCGCCCGTAGCGCCCCGTGCAGCCAGCCGGCAGCACCCACTAGAGCTACTAGAGGAACCATGCTGTTCCCCTCAGCGATGTTGGCTTTACACCCGCCCTGAAAAAGGAACACATCCTGCCAGGGTAAAGTAGCGTCACAGGAAGCCTTGGAGTCCTGAAACCAGACGCCCAGTGTATCTCGCTCAGCCAGTAAACGTCCCTCATTATTTCTGTTATGCTGTGTTCATAGTTTGACTCGACGACTTCCACCATTAAAGGCTTCACCACCCCCAAAGGTGAGAGGGCGGGCTGCTCAGGGTAACCTGAGGTGCAGACCACCCCCCTCTCATAGTCTAGGACAGTGCAGGCACCCTTATCGGGCATCATGAATGTGTCACCCATCTTAACGTAAACCCTCGGCGGCCCTGACTTGTTTATGGATACCACGCTGTACACCGCTTTTTCTTTAAGCAAGCCTTCGCTTTCAAGGCGCTGAATCGCAGCGCCGAAGCCAGCTTCTAGTATGGGTGATGCCGCGTCAACGTGTATGGCGACCGATGAAGGCGGGCCCCCCAATGAATCGATGTAGTTTTCGGCGGCCCAGCCAACTACTTGAAAGACCGCCTCGCCTAGCATGTCTAGGCTGGCTGGAGCAGTAGCCCAGTCAAACTTCATGGATTCACCCGAACCATGCGTGTAGCACGCAGCCACGGCGCCGTGTTTTCTTTCTGAAACGTTGATCCCCACCGTTAGGTGGTGCGTTAAGGCGTCGTCCAGAGTCCAAGGAACTCCGCCAGCCTTCGCATAGATGCTAAGAGCCACGTTAAACAGCACGTACTCGCTCCCCCTCAAGTTTTCAAGCGTTGACCGCTCAACCATCTGGCTCGGCAACCCCACCGCTGAAAGCTTCCTCTTCAAAGGCATGTAGGGATCGTCCTCGTAACTCACAACCATGGAGTCCGGTATGAAAGCCAGCGCGAGGTCCGGGTTTAGCTCTTCTACACAGTTAGCGGCTTCCTCAAACCCGTCCTCCCCTACGCGAACCCAAATCCACTCTGGTTCAACCATGAACCAGTCTCCTAAGCCACCGAACCCCCTAACTCCCCGCTCAAGGTTGTAGCAGAACTCCTCGGCCTCTCTCTTGACGTCAGGCTCGAACATGACGCAAACTCTAAGCTTTGATGGTCCACTAACAGGCTTAAACCCATGCTTGAAGCCTTCATAAGGCGTCGGCGCCGTTCCACCCCTAAACCTCAACACAGCCCTCGGAAGCCGCCTAACCCTCAACCCATCCACCCTCCAGCTCAACCATTTCCGGAGCAAACTCTACAACTTGCCCCCCAAAGTCAACCCGCCTAACAACGGAAAGGTAATTCAAGCTCGCCTTAGCCTGCTCATCCGGGCTCATCTGGGCAGCCTTCTGAACCCTCCTACTGAGCCCAATAGCCTTTAAGTCCTCAAGGGTGTAAATCATGCGCAGAAGGGAAGGAGGGCAGTAGAGCCTCTCACCCTTAACATATACATGGACAAGCGGCTCACCCTCATCAACCCCCTCAACCAATCCAGGGTCAAAACGCCTGCAATGCTCGAGAAGAGAGACGCCGCCAAGCTCCTCCAACCTGTCCGAGACAAGCCTAGCCTCGTCAACTCCCCCCACAACGCACGTCCTTTCACGGAAAACAGCCCTACGCCCGGAAAACAGCTCCGACGCTGAACGTAGCCTATCAGCGCTCCTCCCAAACTCCTCCCACAAGGTCAGGCGCGAGACAACCCTATGCCTCGGATTAATGGAGAGCGCAACATGCCCGTCCTCCAACACCTCGACGCTGAAGGAAAACCCGGGATAAACAGAAACCCTCTCATCTTCAACCACACTCCTCCCCTCAAAGGCAGAAAGCCCCTCAACGTGGAACCCAGCCC
>JAHLWW010000128.1 GCA_019057715.1 Candidatus Jordarchaeum sp. JNZ_1113 | reverse complement strand
CTACAGCTGTATTGAACCTTCAGATGCGGGGAGCCGGGTTCCCCCAAAGAGCCCCCAATGAGCTAATCGAGGGGGAAGAGCTATGTATGTCTATAAAAGACTACGTAGCTCAGAACCCTCGCATCAAATACCCATCTAACTAGCCCCTCCCCCCTATTGCGGATGAAACGATAGTTTCACCTGCCACACCAACCATAATCCCAAAAACAAAAATAGACTCCCCCTTAACTCCGCCCAGAACTAGCTCACATTTTTTCTTTCTAGAAAAAAGTTAATGAAAAAAGATAAGTTTTTAATTTTCTTTACATATAAGCCCCGGATAAAGGATTAAGTGTGTTTTATTAGTTGATGTACTTTGCGAGTCTAGCTATTCTTTTCACTATGTTTGGATGAGTGCTGAAGGCTTCTATTATCCTGCTTTTTAACCCTATGGCTCCCTTTATTTTTTCTTTAAGTTGGAGTAGCTCGTAGGAGTCTATCTTTCCATCGCCGTTAACATCCGCTTCCATCAGAACAAGTAGCTCTCTTGGAACACTATAAGAAGGTTTCACAGCGAGGAAAGCCTTAATGTACTCGAGCTTCTTAATTTCCTCCTCGCTGAGTCGCTCCTTCCTCGTAACATTGTAGCGTGCCAGCTTATAGAGAGCTGACGCCATCGCTTCAGGTTGACCCATAAGCTCGACGCTTCTAGCATCAGCATAGTATTCCCTAATCCTGCTCACGTAGAGGACCATGAGCTCCGTCACAAAGTACATTACTAGGGCTGCGAGTCCTATTATGAAAGCGGCGGCACCTCTATCCCTACTCCCATATCCTGAGAAAAGCGTGGAGAGATAAATGTAGTAACAGATCAAAGGTATTACGCTCAGCATGGTTATAATTAGCATGTCCCTGTGCTTTATGTGGCCAATCTCGTGTCCTATCACCGCTTCGAGTTCGTCGTCATCGAGTAGATTTAATAGCGGCTTAGTCACGCAGACGCGTGCATCACGCATGCTTCGCCCGTAGGCGAAGGCGTTTGGGATGCTGATGTCGGAAATACCTACACGCGGCATAGGTATCCCCGCCTTAGCTGCAACTCTGGATACAATGTTGTGGAGACGTGGGTTTTCATATGGATCAACATACCTTACTCTCATAACAAAGTCAACCAATTTAGGACCAAGAATGTACTGGAATCCCATAATGAATACTGCTACAGCCACGTAAATTATCGGGATGTTAATGTTCATGAAGTACATTACAGCGGCTATTAAAGCGTAGAAAAGTGCAAACATTAAAGCGACGACCAGAAACATGCGGATTCTGAGACCCCATGTTCTCAAACACATCACCAAAGAATGGTTATGATAAATCACTTTTTATTCTTTATCATCATTCTATCATTCATATTATTTTATTTTCATGGAAGAGGCCAGACTTCGTAGCTTGGAGGGTATGAAACCGTAAACTTGTAGTTTATCTTAAGCTCCTGCTCAGGCTTCAGTTTGGCTTCCCACTTCAATATGCCCGTTTCGCTCCTCTCGCTTGGAGGTGGTGTAGATGATATGAGCTCAACGATAATTTCTGGATCTCGTGGCACCGGGATCCTGTCGTAGATAACTGCGTTTACCTCTTCCCCTAGGTGATTTCTGACCTTGATGGAGTATCCATAAGTTATAGTTGTTTTACCCTTTACAACGCCTTTCTTTTCCTCCTCTCTAATTGTCATCTTCCTTT
Organism: Candidatus Jordarchaeum sp. JNZ_1113; assembly: GCA_019057715.1. Lineage (GTDB taxonomy): Archaea > Asgardarchaeota > Jordiarchaeia > Jordiarchaeales > Freyrarchaeaceae > DTBI01. Next base: position 3,946 of record JAHLWW010000128.1, on the reverse strand, counting down.
CACACTCAAGTCTCTCTTCCCAAGAGGCGGGCAATTCAATTGTTTGGCCCAAAGCCATGTATGGTAGCTCAGACACCCCAACCATTGTGTCTCCCTTAAAAACTCTGCATACTCCTGGAGGAAGAGGGAAGCTTTCATTCTTGATTTTCACTAGCTCTACAAATCCAGGCGACGTATAGGCGTCCCAAACATAGAATGTTTCAGCGTTCATGGAGAAGCGTTCAATCAGTAGCAGAGTAGGTCTCCCGGGTACGAAGGAACCCTTAGAGGATATTTGAAACGCAAGTCCCCCCTCGACAGCCTCAGCCCTCTTAAATGCTGGTGCTAACATCTCTTTCTCCACTGCCTCCACTTCTTCTTTCACTTCCTTTGGTTGCGCGCCCACCCCTTTAAATAAGGTTGCCGGCGAGGGGCTGGGTGTTGGCCTTACGGCATCTATGAACCACGGTTCCGGCTTCGGCTTCCAAGCTCTTAAAACAGCCCTGCCATGTATTACTGCGGTGACATTTTCCCAAGGAATCCCGACGTTTTGCATAATCTCCGCGTAAAAGTCAACGTTAGCCTCTTCTTTTCCCAGTGTGACATCGTAAACAGGCATCCATCCAGCGTCACGCACATCGTAATGTACGTTAAACTCGTATTTACCTCCACGTTCGCATGAGACGGCAAGCTCTATTGCTCCCAGCTCCAGAGCCCTCTCTTTTTCACCCTCTAAAAGGACATTAAGTCTCTTTATTTCGTCCCCCAGAACACTTATTTCTCTTTCTTTCTTTATAATTTCAGAAACAATTTCTCTTCTTCTTCTCGATACCTCACTCAAGAAGTTGCTAAGTTTTTCTCCACCATCACCACTAAGAGCTACCGTGGAGAAAGCTTCAATACCTTTCTTCACAGCCCTATCAAGGGAGTCAATCAGTTTTCTTAGTCCCTCCACCTCTCCCTCAAGCAACTTGAGTTTGTCCTCAGCATCTCTTAGCCTCTCTAAAATGGTTTGTTTTTCTGCCTCAACTTCCTCAACACCAACAACCGCGCTCTTCACATTTACCCCTGTGACTGCAACCCCCCGCTTAGAAAACACTCGCACAGAACCAGGTATTATCGTCGACTCCTTCTCTATTCCCTCAATTAAAAGCACAGCTGGGCCCTCGCCAAGCTCAACAGTGAAATGTCTTTTAACTGTTGCGAAGTTCCTAAAAAAGGAAACCTCCTTTAACTCAGTCGACACTTTTTTAACTGCCATAAAAACTCACCATGCCCATATTAAATCAAAAAATAAAAGAAACTTACATATTATAATTTTTCTGAGAAAAATTTTCCTTTTTTCGAAATTGAAATGGCAGGCGAAATGACAAGTGAATGTATTAGAAGTTTTTATATATTTCAAACAAATTTGTCTCGGTTAAATCTGTTCAAAAACGTTTTTTAAGTAAAGAGTAGCTAATAATTTCAGGGGAGGTAGTACTCGTAGCGTGTGTTCGGTGGGGGTACAAAAATAGCGAAGGACGGTAGAGGAAATGTTGGAGCTTGTTAGCAAAGATTCTGGCGCTTCACGTAGAATATACATCGTTGACGCTCATCATCACTTAGGTGTAGATGTTGATGGTCAGAGTAACCGTAATCCTGCTGCTCCCGGAGGAACGTTTGATTTTTGCCTTAGGCTGGGAAGCCACTTATTAAAGGTTCTTTCCAATGAGAAGGTTGACCTTAAGTTTCAGCCTCATGGCTTTCTCAAAGAGTTGCTTGAGAGCGAAGAAAAATGGCGGGAAACTCTTAACGGGACATGGGTAATAGACCAGACAGTAGTTTTCCCCTTTAATGACGAGTTTAAGTGGAAAGAGGGGGACGAAGGGAAAGCTACTTATTGGAGGTCGAATGACAACGTTTACAGGTGGGTCTCTCGCGCCCCCTACTCTCTCAAACTAATAGGCTACTCACGCATGGTTCCACTTGAAGGAGAAGTTGCCATAAGAGAGCTTCACAGAAGCATTACGCAACTTGGTCTCAGAGGTGTAAAGCTTCACCCTCGCTCCGACGGATGGAGCAATGAAATAGACTCCGAACCTGTAGTTAACTTTCTTACGGAAGCAGCTAAGCTCGGGGTTCCCGTAATATTTGATACTCGTGGATTTAATCAGGTAGTTGACATAGCCTCAGCCACCACAAAGGCGAGAACTAAGCTCGCAAAGATTGATAAAAGCCTAGCAAGACAACTTAAAGTAATAATTGCCCACATAGGCTTCCATCTGAGTTACGACGAACTATACACGGTGCTAAGCCACCCCAACATTTACGGTGAAATTTCAGGCATACATAATGCCGGCATACGAAAACTCTTCGAGGAAGCACCACATAGACTGAAGGAGTCTCTGGGATTATACCGTTCATGGTCTGAGAAAATAATTTTTGGGACAGACTTTCCCTACTTCGACGTTCATCACGCTGTTCAGTTCATATCTTACACGTTAAGCGAAGATTTTCCCGGAACAATTGAGGATGCGCAGCGAATCCTAGGAATTAACATCCTACGCCTGATACCTCCAAAGCTGAGATCTCTTCCTCAAAAGGCCGAATCGGTTCATGTGGACAAAACAGATCTTCCCACAGCAAAAAGGATGCTCGCATCTAAGATGGCAAAACTTTTCTCGGAAGGAAAATTGGACATATCCTCCTTCGAGGTATTCCTCAGCCTTCCGCCTAGAGTGTCCGTGAGGGACGACTGTCTCCTGCTGGTTAAGGGCAAGAGGGGAAACGGTGATTACTTCCCCTTCATAATACTCACAATGATGGGCCTTGGGGTTATAGCGCGTCTCGACTTTGATACATCCAGTTTTAAGCCGCTAATTAGCAGGGAGTTGGGATTCGACGACTTCCCCCCGAGGCGACACCTTTACAACGTGCTGTGGCCAAATACCACCGAGAAAAATCAGTTAGAAATCGAGAAGAAAATATGCTTTCTTCTGAAACCTCTCTCAGGGAGTGAGGGAGAACCAGAGGAAAAGTTAAACGCAAGTTAAAACCGTTAGGTTAAATACTTGGTTTTTATATCATACAAAAGAGAGGGGATGTTAATGCCTGATGAGAACCCCATTATTGACGCTGAGAAAAGCAAGGCGGAAGAAGGAGCAGTTAAACCACTAAAAGCCGTCAAAAAAATGGTGAAGAAAAAGGAGGACGTAGAGCACAAAGTGAATAATGAAAAAAAAGAGGAAGAAGTTCTTAAAAAAATGTTTAAAGAGGCGGAGGAGGTTAAGACGGAGAAAGCCCCAAAGAAAACGCTTAGGGTCATGGTTGGAGAGGGCTTGTCCGGTTACGTTATTATCAACGATGCTGATGCCGGGGAACTTGGCGTCTACGAAGGAGCAATAGTTGAGTTCGAAGATCCCCTTTCTGGGGCAGGAGGCGTAGCCCTCGTACATCTGGACAAGAATGTCCCTGTAGGAACCGCTGTGATTGAGCCAGCCCTCAGTGAAGCGTGCGGCTTAGACGAGGGATTTGAAATAGACATGAAAAGGTTTGAAGGTTCACCACAAAAACTAACAAAAATCTCCTTTGGAATAGAGCCTCTTGAAGGAGAAGCAGAAGAAGCTATAAAGCGTGTTATGGACTCCAAGAAAGAGTTTCAAGACTGGCTCGATGGTAGGGTTATATTCAAAGATTGGGTTCTCAAAAATCCAAAGCTTAACGTCAACGTTTACATAGTTTCAACGGAGCCGCCCTTAACCGGAAGACAAGTTGGAATAATAAACTTTGCAGAAATAAAAGAGTATGAGATTAAGCCGTGGAGAGCAGCCGTACCGTTCAACGCTATCCTTCTGATAGACGTCTCAAGAAGCATGCTAACGGAAGACATGAAAGTCACAAATATTGCTCCGGCAGTTGAAGCCATCAAAACTATAGGAGGAGAAGAAATACCGGAAGTCAAAGAGTTTCTGGAGCAGTTCCAAGA
>JAHLWW010000127.1 GCA_019057715.1 Candidatus Jordarchaeum sp. JNZ_1113 | reverse complement strand
GAGGACTTGGTTAGGTACGAGAAGCCCCCCGGAAAAATTGATGGGACGATAAGAATAGATAAGGAGAAATGTGTTCTCTGTGGGAGATGTGAGGTTCTCTGCGGCGCAATAGAGATCAGTTGGAAGGATGTGAAGCCAAATGATCCGAGACCCGGCTATGACATAAGGGTGGTGGAGGAGGAATGTGACTACTGCGGTCTGTGCAAGGAAATATGTCCTTATGATGCTATAGAAGTTGAATGCAAGACTGAGGTGGAAAGAGAAATTAGGAAGCCCGAGGTTTCAGGTAAGGTTGAGGTGAACCTCGACAACTGTATAACGTGCGGGTGGTGCGCCAAGTCCTGCCCGAAGAACGCCATAAGGGTAAACAAAGCGTTTGAGGGAGAGCTCTCCATAACTGACATCGACAAGTGTGACCCCGTAGGTTGCAAGGCTTGCCTGAAAATATGCCCGGGGAACGTATGGTTTGTCCCTGAGACGCTCGAGGAGAAAAAAAGGTTCCCTAAAATAGCATTCATAACGGATTATTGCGGTTTCTGTGGTGCGTGTCAGAACGCTTGCCCAGTTAAGATCATAAAGGTTAGGAGGACAAAGGTGAGATACACTAAGCCTAAGGGGATGGCTTGGTCTAACGCTTGGGAAAGAGCATTCAGGAAGCTTATAGGTAAAGCGGAGCCAGAGCCAAAGGCTAGACTACCGAGAGTTGAGAGGGAGCCAATAGTCCCCGTAATAGAGGAAGAGGAGGAAGTCCCGCAGCCCAAGCCGGATGCGAGGCAGCAGTTCATCAACGCCATAGAGAGAGTGAAGAAGTATCTTAGGGACAGGAGGACGAGAGTTCTCGTGGAGAGGGGAAAAACAGGGAAGCTACTGGAGAAGTTTAGGGAGGTTGCATAGTTGGATAAAGTTTCCGTTCTTCTCACAAGCAGGTGGAATTGGAAGCTTCTAGAGGAGGCTAAAAAGTGGGGCATTGAGAGACCGGAAGAATGCTTATCCTGTGGGGCATGCGTGGGAGCCTGCCCCGCGGCGAGAACATCATCCTACAACTTCAGAAAGGTAGTCAGGGATGTCATGCTTGGAAACGAGGAGAAGGTTTTAAGTAGCAGAGAGATATGGTACTGCTTCTACTGTTTTTACTGTACGAGCAAGTGCCCATCGAAAGTAGAAATACCATACTTCATTATGAGGCTAAGGAGGATGGCTATTGAGAGAGGATATGGAGGCGACATCCTCCGCGTCGTGATATCTACTAGTATCAATTTGATGGAGCGCGGGGTTTCAGTGCTTCCGAGTGACTATGACAGGATGAGCCCTGCTAGCGCCGAAGAGTCCATGGTTAGGTTAAGGGAAAGTCTTGGACTACCACCCGTTATGAGGGTTTCCGAGAAAGCTATGGAGGAGTTGAAGACGATATTCAAAGAAACCGGTTTTGAAGATGAAGTTGAGAGGATTCGTTCTGGTAAATGGCCATTTAAAGGAATTTCTGAGAAGTATTAGGGGGCGAAACATGTGGTTAACGAGAAGTGGCTGGAAAGGATCCCGGCGGATGGCCCGTTTTACCTTTTCCAAGGATGCTTCATTAACCATAACTACCCAGGCATTGAAGCTGCGACACGCTTCATCTTGGACAAGTTGAAGGTAAAGTACTTTGTGAGCGAGGATCAAAGCTGCTGCGGTCTGCCCGAGTTTGGCACTCTCGCCAATCCACTCATACTCACCTGCCTGGTCGGCAGAAACATGGATGTGATGCAAAAGTACGCCCCCTATGTGCTGACGCCGTGCAACGGATGCTACTCCGCATTCCACACGTCGGCAACGCTCATGAAGGATCCCGAAGTCGCAACAAAAACCGGGGAGGTCCTCGGGAAGCTAGGGAGAAAATATTCTCACATGAAGATTATCCACTTCGCGGACTTCATATACAAGAGGCTTGAGGACATAGCCGTAAAGTCAGTTAAGGTTCTCGGCGGGTTAAAGATGGCTGTCCACTACGGGTGCCATTACTTCCTCTTCGAAGAAGAGGGGCTAGATAGCAGGGAGAACCCATCATTCGCCGAGGAAATAATAGATAGGCTTGGAGGAGAGCATGTCAACTACACGGCTAAGGATGAGTGCTGCGGCTTCGGAATGATACAGCAGGTGGTGCACAAGAACATGGCTTACGCCATAACGGAGGAGAAAATAAACAGCATACTTAACGCGGGAGCTGAGGCGATACTAGTCATATGCCCCTACTGTCTGAACGTGCTAGACAAAAACCAGAAAGTTCTCAAGGACATAGAGCTAATAGAGAAAGCGATCCCCGTAATCCACATATCCCAGCTCGTAGCGCTAGTACTGGGAGCCAGCCCGGACAAAATGGGGTTTGAAAAGCACAGCGTAGACGTCAAACCGTTCCTAGACAGTATTGAGGAGAGGAAAATGGAGTTTAAGGGATGGTCGGCAACCGAAGTGGCCTCCTCCCTAAAGTGAGAGAACCCCGCTCGTTTTTTCAGAGTTCCACTTCGACCTCAACCGGGATCCCCTGAGTCACGGACTCCGTGACTATGCAGAATTGCCTGAAGACGTTGGCGCACAGCTCAGCTCTTTTCCTCGATGCAACCCCTACAGGTGTGAGCTCAAGCTTAACGATGATGCGCTTAACCCTCATTCGTCCCTTTTCCCATTCCGACTCTGCCCTAGCGGAGACGCGGGCTCCATTCAATTTGACTCTCGCTTTCTTGGCGCAGTAGAGGTAGGAGGCAAGAAGGCAGCTTGCTACCGAGGCGGCAAGGAGGTGTATGGGGCATGGTCCAGTATCTGTTCCCCCCATCTCTGGAGGCTCATCAATAATTATTTCTGGGAAGTTTTTCACTTTCAGTTTTGACTTGAAGCCCTCAATCCATTCAACTTCCACTTCTGAAACCATTCTTTCCATGTAGAACCCCCAGTGAGATCAACTTTCGGTAAATCCTTAAAAGTATCATGTTGGGTGGGGAGCTTGGAGGTGGAAGGGATTCTTTTCGGTGTTATGACTCAATATAGGGGTTACGCTGTGGAGAAAATACTGGAGGCGCTAGGAAGACGCAGGATACCGGTGATGCTGATCGATCCACACGATGTGGTGGTAAGGATCGGCGGGGACGTCACCTTTAGGGGGCAGAGCCTCTCGGAGCTGGACGTGCTGATGTTTAGGGGTTTCAGTTACTGCTCGGGGGAGCAAGTGTTCTTTAGGATGGATTTGCTTCACGCCTTGGAAAGGCTCGGGGTCTTCGTAGTTAACCCTGCATCCTCAATTGAGAATGCTAGCGACAAGTATTACACCTCCTTTCTCTTAGAGAGGGCTGGGCTACCAACTCCCAAGACAGTTGTAACCGAGAATTTTGATGAAGCCATGAGGGCCTTCAGAGAAATGGGGGACGTCGTTGTTAAGCCCCTTTTTGGCTCTCAGGGGAAAGGGATCGTCAGGGTTTCGGATGAGGACACAGCCTATAGGGTTTTCAAGGCGTTAACGCTCAACAACTTCGTCATTTACATCCAAGAGTTTATCCCTCATAAGGGGAGGGACATAAGGGCGTTCGTCATAGGAGGGAGGGTGGTAGCCTCAATATATAGGGTGGCCGAGGGATGGAAAACTAACATCTCCCAGGGAGGAAAGCCAGTAGCTTGCAAGCTTACATCAGAACTCGAGGAGTTAAGCGTGAAGGCAGCTGAAGTAGTGGGGTGCCACTACGCTGGAGTAGATTTGGTCGAAGGAAAGGAGGGAGTGATGGTGCTTGAGGTGAACTCCACGCCTACATGGGAAGGGCTCGAAGCCGCAACACGTATTCCGATAGCAGACGTACTGGTTGATTACATAATAGGCAAGCTCAAATCGAGGTGAGGAGGAAACGTCAAGTTTAACGTCAACCTTCTCTAGATTTAGCTTTTTCCTTCTCTATCAGATGGAGAAAAAGAATCGTGTTCATTGTTAAAGGTTTTTGGGAGCGCTTAATGGATAGCTACGTGTTTAGTGAAGCCGCATTTTTTTGTCATTGTTAGAGGTTGAGAAAGATTAAATATTTCCATTTTGATGGTTTGCCATGACACCGGATGTGGTTATAACGAAGAAGTTGGATAAGCAAGGCAGATTGGTGTTGCCGAAGTTGGAGAAAACGGTATGTTAAGGGGGAAAGGTGTCTTTGCAGGTGAGGGGAGAGGAGATTATCATAAGGCTCTATATAATTGGCTGGCCTTAGGGAGCTCTTCGACAGGATTGAGGTTGACGTGGAAGCAGACCTCTCCGACTGGAGGTCCGTCAGGAGGCAACTGCTTGAGGCTCGTTGACGCAAGCGTCTTTGTCTACGCTTTTGTAAAGCCAAGGAGGAAACTTAAGCCCCAGGGGAGGCGATGAAGGAGAACGCGAAAAAGATTGTAAATAGGATTAGTTAGGGAGAGGAGGTTGGCATCACGGCCGCTCAGCTCTCAGAGGTAGCAAACCTGCTGGAAAGCTACGTATCACTAAGCGATTCCTTCAAGGCTTGAGGAGTTCTTGCTTTTCGCGAAGAACGTAGGGTATTTAACGTCACTAGGAGGAACTGTTTGGAGGCGTTCAGCATCGCTAGGGAAACAATGTTGGACTAAACGATGCGATAGCTTACGTAATCATGAAGAACAACAAAGTGGAAGAAATATACTCCTTCAACGTGTTAAAAGACACTAGAAGAGTTACAGAGTAAGGGGGGATAACGGCGGGAACAAGCGCCACAAACCTTCACAGGCAAGCTGCGTTAAATCAAGGCACATCAAACACCGAAAAACGAATTTGGAAAACTTAAATTCTCTACGAAAAGCTGATGGCGTCTGCGTAATAGGAGCCGCGTCAAGACAGCATAATAATTAAAGTGGAAAAGGCGAAGTTTCAAAGGTGGTTCTACGTAAGCCTCAGGCTACCCCCGCTTCGTTTTTGATTTTTGGTATTTACATGAGAATATCATAGATGCACTCTGCGAAGGAACAGCAATTAATAAGGGTGACGGGACAGTGAAAAACGAAAGAAAGACTTGAAAATGGTTCTGATAGAAGGGGAAATCGAGAGGTGAGGGATTCTGGAGAAGCATCCATAAGAAAACTTGGAGGAACACTACGAGTTAATTCTGACAAAGAAAAAACACAACGAAAATTTATGCCATTGAACGGGTAAAAGCGCGAAGTCAAAAGATCAGGGACGATAGAGAAGTGAAAAGAAAAGAAAACTAGACGAGCCAAACAGAGCACGCATTTAAGTCGGACTCGCCTTCTGAAAATGTTTTTAAACAGTTAAGTGAGCCGTAGGGTAGATCGGCGAAGGGATCAGGGTGGGTTTGTCTGTTTTTTGCGTTTTCGCCTCTTTAAATTTTCTTTGAAGTTTTTTAAACGGTTATGAACGTTTATTCTTCAATTCAATTCATTTTTAAGTGCTTTAATTGTGAGGGAGTGAAAAGTTTAAAAGAAATGTTTAAATAACAAATACTTTTTTATTAAAAAGTGGTGAAAGAAAATGATGAGTGGAAGGATTCTGACGACGACAAGCATGCTAACGATACTAATAATAGCAACGTTACTAGCAGCCACCCTAGCAACCCCAACACTAGCAGCCACAAACCAACTAACAGCAAGCAAGATCCCCACACCAGGCGAGATAATGCAAGGGAAAATGGTCACCGATTATTTATCCATGAAGTTCGCCGACTTCGAAGGTGGCACGCCTATAAAC
>JAHLWW010000126.1 GCA_019057715.1 Candidatus Jordarchaeum sp. JNZ_1113 | reverse complement strand
AACATTCCAATGCTACGCAAAAGACTCTTCGGGAATATATGATGCTCCTCAATACTGAAGTTTCTGTTTACCTCGTTTTGTTTTGTATAACCTAACCTGACTCCACTAAACCAGTCGGTTGCCTCTTTCTTGTAAAGAACTAGATACAGTAACAGTTTTAAAAATCTGCCTTCCTCTTGGTAATGCATTACGTTTTTAACTTTATCAACAGTTATTGGATCATTTTCAATTCCGTTAACAAGCTTTCCATCGCGGAGTTAAAATTGGCCGCGCGCTTTATCTTGTTTATATCCTCTTGTAACGTTGTTTCAGCTGACCCGCTGTATCTACCCATCCATAATGCCGAAAGGAAAAAGAAGAAGGCTTTTTTAAAATCAAATTCATTCTCGAACCTAGACCTTAGGTAAAGTAAAGGTATAGTAGTGTTCTTTGCATAAATCATCTAGGACGCCAGTATTCCAACGTTTCGAAAATCTTGGATCATAAGGAACAGCAACTTTTTAAGTCTACTAAATGCTAGGTCTAAAGCTTGATTTTCATTCCTTAAGGAAGAATAAGCCACGTGAAGACGATTAGGGTATCTGATGAAACCCGTAGAGAGCTAACGGAACTGCTTGGGAAGTTAATGGCTAAAACGGGTAAAATGAAACATATAAAGATGTAATAAATGCCTTATTGACGCAGTCTGTAAGACTCCAAAATAAAACCTCGACCAACCTAGAAAATATGCAGAAGAGAGGGAAATGCTAAAAACTCCCTAACACGAAATGAAACTCATGCTTTAAAGGTGTGGTAACTGATCGCCGAATTTTGCAGCTGGTGCAGAGAATACGCCGTAAAAAAGAATTTAGATTGTAATGAGTGCGAAGACTGCCTGAAGTGCCAATATTTCGACGAGGGATGTTGCACAAACGAAATTGTCGTATCGGAATACAGAAAGGAATGGAACAGACCCAATTACGTCCTTGGCATAGGGCCTCCGCTTTGCAGGAAATACTGCCCATATCTGTCTGATGCCAAGAGGCGCAGAGCCCACTTTTTATCAGAAGGTAGAGACTGTTGCGTAGGGAGTGTGAATGAACAAGATGAAGAGAATGGGAAACATCACACGATACGTTTCACTCCATTACCTAAATTTTGGCTAAACGGCGATTGCGAGTGCATCACTTTTGAGGTAGATTTCAGCGAAACCATCTATTACCACATGGTACTCCTTGGATGGTGTGAATGGGAAATACCCGATCGGTTATTCATCACCATGCATGACAGTAAAGAAAACTCAAGTCTCCGAATTTGAATATGAGATTCCTGCCAGGATGAGAACTTAAAACACGCAGAAACCAAATTTCGAAGGTGCCGCCAGAGACTTGGTGGCACCTCCTTTGCTGGACGCCCAGACAAGATATAAACGTTAGTGACATAATCCGACTGAGGGGTACATTAACCTTTTCGTTTGCCAACTATTTAGGCTTTGCCTTTGTCTTCTTCCTCACAGAGTATGGCTGAAGACTTAACTTTACGCCTCCTCGCACATTCTTCCTCATAATCCGCCACTGTGACATTCGAGCATTTATTTTGGGGCAGGTTGAGTCCAGAGGACAAGCGAAACAGTTAGGTTTATCGGGTCCGCAGATGGTAGCAGCTATATCCAAAAGGGCCCAATTAAATTCCCTTGGATGATCCTGAGGTATTACTTTAGAAATATACTCCCTAATGGATTTTTCATCTATAAAACCCTTAAATCTGTTCATCATCCGCATGACATTAACATCCACAATTGGTTGAGGTTTGCCATAAGCAAAGCATAGAACCGCGCTGGCCACGTATGGACCGATGCCGTGAAGTCTTAGAAGTTCATCGAATGAGGATGGAACAGCACCGTTAAACTCTTTAATAATCTGGTTCGAGATCTTGATCAACCTCTTTGCTCTGAAGGCAAGCCCCAGTCGCTGGATTACTTTGAGAACATGGTCCTCTGTGGACTCGGCCAGCGCCTTTACTGTCGGGAAGGCCTTGAAAAAATCATGCCATATCACTGCCACAGCATCTGCCCTGGTTTTCTGGAGCAGTATTTCGGTCACCAGAACTTTGTAAGGATCTAATGCCTTCTCATCTCTCCAAGGAAAATCCCTGCCGTGCTCGTAAAACCATTCAATAAGAATTCTCTGCAACTTTTCCGCTTCAACGAAATTATTGTTATCCCCTTTCAAGCTCAACGGCAACACCTTTTTGTCGTAGCTTTTCAATAAACTTCTTTAGAGCCTCTTCAGCCACTTTACTGTCTAATGCGGAGTCGCCTCTTCGAAAAATAATATGGACATGACAGCCATGAGCAGCAATAGCCACCTCTCCGTTATCTCCGGAAAAATATGTAATCTCTTCAGGAGATTCCATACACTCCTTGAAGTCGAAAGCAGCCCAGTGACCACTTCCACGCCCCGCTGTGCCTCCAAGAAAGACTTTAACATTCTGATACGTTCGAATTTTAATTCCAAGCCGGCGAACCTCCACAGTTCTTGATTTTATCTTTAACTTATAGGGTAGCGTCACCAAGTAATTCACCACCGGCGGTCACAGATACTTCTTAATCTCTAGAGCAACGGCTTTCGCCATTAAAGGGGGGACAGCGTCCCCGGTAATCATTCTCTGCTTTGGAATCTGTCCCACAAAAATGAATTTGTCAGGAAATGACATGATCCTCGCTCTTTCCCTGACGCTCAGTCCCCTGTCGTCTTCGGGATGTGCATAATGCCACGTTGGTCTCGGGCCGTCCAGTAAAGTGGGTGAGGGCTCATCCCACCTCAATCGCCTCTTTTCAAAGGAAAACCGGTAGGGAACTTTTTCCCCGGGTTTTGCTTTCCTGATGCGGTTGATCACCTCGGGCGTATGATTCGGGGCTTTATGATTATGCAGCTTCTGTGGAGCGCCGTCCCTCATCAGCTTCTGATAGTCTGAAAAAGGAGCGCAAGCATAATAATCTTTCTCCTCGCCAGCCTTTAACGGCGGTAAGTCTCCTATCGCATCGCGCACAACAAAGTAAGGCTTGCATTTAACCCCTACACAATTTTCGCCCGAAATGAATTTTTCTAACGTCGGACTTAAGGGTTCTCCATATTCAGGTAAAGGGAACGTTATGGGGTCTCCGGTATTATTAGCTATAAAGAACACCCTTTTCCTCTTTTGGGGAACTCCATAATCGAGCGCACTGAGCACTCTGTGAGCACACTTATACCCAAGTTTAGCTAAACTTTTGTATATCACCTTGACGGGCTCGCCACCTTCCATAGTTAATAATCCGGGAACATTTTCAATAACGATCCAGTGCGGCTTCATAGCCTCGGCAAATTTCAAAATTTCGTGCAGGAGCTTGTTACGAGGGTCATTAGGGTTGCGTAAACCCATCATGCTAAAACCTTGACACGGGGGACCAGCTATCATCACACTCACGTCTCCTTTTTGCAACTTTGCCATATCCATCACTTCATACGGGTTAATACGATGTATGTCCTCGACGAGATAAATGACTTCAGGGAGATTAGCAGTGTAAGTCTTTGCAACGTCTTTGTCGATGTCGCAGGCGAAGACTACCTTAAAGCCTGCTTCCTTAAATCCGAAGCTCATCCCTCCGCCGCCAGCGAAGAGATCAACAACATACCCGACCATAGTCATGCGCCCAATCACTGTTTATGATTTTATCGCGATATAAATATATTTTGGTATTCAAATGGTATCTAATTAGTAATCATTTTTTAATTGCTCCGTTGCATAGATGTAACTAAAGATTCGAAGATACCGTGATGATATGGACCTATGAAAAAATCCGAAGATAAGCTCAGAAAGTATGGCTTCGTGCTTGCTAGTGAGTACAGGAAGAAAATTGTTTGCGCACTTCTGACACCACGAACGCCAAAGCAGATCTCAAAACAGACAGGCATTTATCTCAGTCATGTTAGCAAGACCCTGACCGAGCTAATGAATGAAGGAATAGTACGCTGCGTTAACCCTGATATGAAAAAAGGAAGAGTATATAATCTCACGGAACTGGGTAAATGGGTTGCAAGCAAACTGTCACAGTGAGAGATTTTAGCTTTACGTTTTGTGCAACACTATAAGTTGCTCTCTTACTTCGATGGCGGAGCTTCAAAATCAAACTTTATCGTCCCACGCTCTACGCGGTAAGTGAGTCCTATCGGAGGCAAAATTGTGACCTTACAGCCACCCCATAGATACGGTATATTTATTTCTTTCCACCCATAACTTTTCATAACGGACAGGGCTTCTTTTCTAAAAGAATTGCCCACCATAACTGGTTGCAACGTGAGTGATTTAACTCGCGGCTCTGCATTAGCTGTTGCAAGTTGCGATATCCAGTATGAGTACCTTTCTATCTGCCTCACGTCATCTGCGACAACTTCATCATCCTTAAGCTCAAATACTGTGGCTTTGAATCTAATACCATCTCTCATGTGAAGGGTCAGAACGTCGACCTTATCACCGCCTATACCATACATGACCTCATTACCGAACCACTCCAACTCTTTCCTCGGCCCTACAATATCCTTTAAAACAGGGATATCTTTATCGATATTATCCATCAGCCAAGCCTGAAGGACATGTTCGCACTTTACTTTCGGTCCAGGGCCGAGGTTAACTTGAATCGGCTGAGGGTGCTTTGGAACGTATGGATTCGAAGTAAGTTCCCCCTTTAGGCCTTCGTTAACTCTTTCGAGAAGTCTCACAAGCTTTCTTGCCTCTTCAGGTAGAATAGGAGTCACGCTCCTTTCCCTCCCGGGACCGTAAACTTTTCTGAAAAGCATCGTCCAGAGCATCCCTGGATCAGTCTGGTCGACGTAGGCAGTGTTGTCGTCCACGCACTTCTCAAAGAATTGTAAGGGTTTAATCAACAACCTGTTGGGCACAATATGTTGACCTGTAGGTAAAGTCTTTCTGCAACCGACGCAATACGACCTTTCCTTCTCATCGTCGAATTTTTCTGGATACGTGACCCCGCAGTAGGGGCACTTCCCTAAAACTTTGTTAGATCCCCACTCTACATCGTTCTCATCGAAAAAGGGCTCGCTTGCGACTTCGTAGATCCCTCGAAACCCTCTATGTTCTTGGGGCTCATCTATTCTTCTCTGGTAAAAAAAGACGATATCTCCGACCCTTATGCACTTAAGACATGCGTACAAACCCCACTTACCACTGAATCCTCCCTCTCTTCGTGGATTTTTCACTCCGCAGAACAGACGGTGAATATGAACAGGCAAAGAGTATCTGTCCACTACGAAGACGTGAGCCTTCCTTCCATCACCAATCCGTAAGCTCATAGGGGATCGTCGAGGGTTACTAAATCAGATTTCTAATGTTTTGCTACAATTTGTTTACCACAAATATACATGAAAAATACATGAAGGAATGTTGAAAAATAAATAAGCCTAAGGCGATTTACTTGTTTAAACGTGTGTACTCTTGGGAGGTGATAGTTTGAAGGCGAGAAGGGGAGTTAGCAACACCGACGAACCGCAAATTCTTCTAAAGAAAAGGATGAGCGTTGCTGAGAGACACCAGAACTGGATATACGTCCCTAAACGACTGTGGAATCAATTCCCACCCGGGTCTTTTGTGAAAGTCCTGGTGAACGGCAGGGAGGTGGAGATGAAGATAAATAGGTATGGTTACATGAACCCTTCCCAAATGCTCTGGGAAACTTTTGCACAACTTCTAGGGTTTAATAAGGAT
>JAHLWW010000125.1 GCA_019057715.1 Candidatus Jordarchaeum sp. JNZ_1113 | reverse complement strand
CTTGCTAAGGGAGGCAGGTACTTTTTCTTTTGCTCCTCGCTTCCGAACATGAGAAGCATTTCAGAGCCGAAAGTCGTTGAAAGTATCATTCCGAGGCCGCCGTCAACGCGCCAGAACTCCTCAACAGCCAAGCAGTAAGCAAGGATTCCCATCCCCTGACCGCCATATTCCTCCGGGATGTGGAGACCGACGAATCCCAATTCGGCGGCTTTCTTTAGTAGATCAAGGGGGAACTTTTCTTCTCTGTCGCATTCATTAGCATATTTAGGAAATTCTCTCTCAGCAAATTCTCGGGCAGCTTCCCGGATAGACTTTTGCTCCTCGCTTAAGACAAGGTCAGCTAGCATGAGAACACCGCCACGAACAGTAAGGTGTTACGCTTCCTGGTATCTTTTGGCTATGAGGTCTGCGTCATAGTATGTCTTCTCATAGTTGTTTATCACGTCCTCTGCCGCTTCGAGACTTAGAACTTCAATCGTTCCGTCCTCTATCTGGAGAGACCTTGCATCCCTGAAGAGCTTCTCAATCATCATCTCCTTACTTAGCCCGTAGGCCCCGAAAACCTGCAACGCTTCATCGGCAACTTCATAGGCGATTCTTTTAGCGTAAACCTGCGCCATCCTCGCATGTCTCGGCGACGCGTCAAATGACCTCTTCTCGAAAATTCTGCGGTGCGTGTACATCATAGCTTTCCTTACGTAGTAGCGCGCTGATTCAACCTTCTCGAACATCCTGTAAAGAGCAAGCTTGATGTTCTTGTGCTTAACGAGGGGGACACCCCCCTGCACCCTCTGCCTCGCATACCTCAAAGCTTCCTCGAATGCAGCCCTAGCAAGACCAACTGAGAAGGCACCAACAGCGCAACTCGTAAGGCAGAGAAGCTGGTCGGCGAATATGCCATAGAACGGCCCCGGCGGAACAGCCACGTAGTCCTCCGGGATCCTCACCTCGTTAAAGAAGAGCTCACCTTGAGGGCAGTCCCTCATACCCAGCATGTCTACTGGCTTACCCTTTTCGACGCCCTCAGCGCTTAATGGGACGATGCAGAATATTCCATCCGCTATGCTACGCCCATCAGCAAGTTGGGCGTGCAGCCCGCAGTGCGTTGCCACAGGGGCAGCTGATACCCAAGCCGACTTCTGCCCATTTATAACCCATTCTCCGCCCTCCCTCCTAGCTGTAACGTTACCCCTGCCAAACTTCAAGTAATCCTCGTCCCTAATTATCATGAGATAGTCGCTTCCATGCTCAGGCTCCGTGACCCCCCAGCACCCGTGATACCTACACTCCGTGTCGTTCATCCACGCCAAAACTAGCTCCATGAGTTTCTCTGACCCTGTGAGAGCGGCTGATGAGAAAGGTATGGAATCCACTCCTATAGCTGTTGCAAGGCCGAGGCTCCCCCACCCAAGCTCTTCCATTATTATGTATCTCTGCAGAGGGGAGAGATTTGGGCCGCCAAGCTCAGGAGATACGTGGAGCTTGTGGTATCCGAGCTTCTTCATCTCCTTAAGAACCTTAAAGTATGGTGAAGAAGGCTTCACTCTATCATCGGGAGGCATCCTGTCAAGTTTCACTGAAGCTGGACGCATAACTTCCTCAGCAAACCTGTGAACTTCACTCTTAAGAAGCTCGTCTTCTTCGCTCAACTCATCAAGGTCAGGATACATTCCCCATCCTCCTGAAGCAAGCTACAAAAGCAATTAATAAGAAGTAATATTCTAATTAAGTTTTTGCTACCGTCTATGGAAAGGCTGAAAGTACAAAATTCAGGAAAAAAGAAATTTTGAATAAAGTTTAAAGAAAAGAGGCTTTGAATTAACTTTTTCGGACTATGCTGAAAGGAATCCTCCGTCGACAGGTATGAGTGCGCCTTCAACGTAACTTGCTAAATCGCTGGCGAGAACTAAGGCTATGCGGGCTACTTCGTCCGGGTCACCGAATTTACCTAAGGGTAGTCTTGCCATAAACTTTTGCGCTTTCTCTAGTGGGTCTTTTCCTTTTTCGATAAGGTCTTTAGCGGTTTTCTCGGTTCCCGGCGTCATTATTCCTCCGGGTAGAATGACGTTAACCCTGAATCCCTTAACGCCATAATCCTTAGCTAGAGATCTCGAGAGGGCTATTACTCCCGCCTTGGTTACGTTGTAGTGTGCCATTTCGTTCTCGAATGGAAGCACTGCTTCTATGCTGCCCACGTTTATGATGACTCCTCCCTTGCTTAATCTCCTCTTTATCATGTGCTGGCACATCCAGAAAACAGCCTTAAGGTTAACTGAGAAAATTTTTTCCAGAAATGCTTCATCAACTTCCAAGAAATCTTTGAAAGGAAATATTCCGGCGTTGTTCACGAGGATGTCTGGTTCCCTGCCTTCAAGCGCACTCCAAAGAGCATCAATTTCTTTTTTCTTAGAGAGGTCGACCTTGTGAAGGTTGACTTCGACGTTGAATTTCGAAGCTTCTTCCTTAACCTTCTTCAAGTTTTCTAGGTCTATATCAACAAGCTCCAGGGCTGACCCTGCCTCGGCGAACCTTAACGCTATAGCCTTCCCTATCCCTGACGCTGAACCAGTAACAAGGCTTCTCTTGCCGCGCAACGAGACTAGCTCCGAAAGACTCTTAAAACCTCCATTCAAGGCTTACCCTCCCTCATGGATTAAGTAATTCTTTTTCTTAGTTTACATATAAAGTTTAACGATTAAAGTCAACCCTAATAAGCATTTATTCATAGAGTCACCTTTTAGCGAGGAATTAGCAGTATCAGCAGTCTTTCCCGGAGAGGATTGGAGTGCTTTTACCACATGAACCATTACCTTTTTTGATCCCCTGTTAAGAGATCTCCATTGTTCTGGTGTTGCTTTCAATGTCGTGAAATATTTTTAGTGTTACTTCTCTAGTGGGTGTGACGACTATTTTTCCAGGAGAGATGTCCACGGTGCAACCGTCGATCCTAGCGCTTCGAACAGCTTCTTCTGCTATGGTGGCTTCCTCGCTCTTCCCTCCCCTTGAAACTTCCAGAATTATTGTGACCTGCCATCCCTCCTTTTCAGGTGTCAGCTCAATTCTGTAGAAGCGGTCATATGTGACGGTTTTTTTAACCATCGGAGATGCACACTCCATCTTAACGGTAGAAAGACAGACTAATTAGTTAAGAGAGTATGATAAAAACGTTTTCTGATTCATAAAAGGAGAAACGTTAAATTTAACAGTGCAGTTAAAGTTTGGTGGTTGGGCGGGGTTAAACCTTGCTTATTCTAAAAGACGAAAAAGGAAGAAGGGTAAGCTTCTTCGTGGTTGATTTTCATACTCATGTGGGAAAAGAAAAGGTTCTGGATGCTGTGGGAGAGACGTTCCGCTCTAATACTCCCAGGCAGACAGTGGATTTTTACCACAAGCTTCAGTTTGAGTTGAAGGCATGCATGGACGCAAATCCATCAAGTTACCGATATAGGATAGTGGGCCACGCTGAGCCGCCTCCGGCACTAGGTTGGTTCTATGAGGCTTTCGGCGAGGCGTGGGGTTGGACTGTGGATCAGTTCGTCGCCTTCCCCTTTAACGACTATAGAGCTTACTCCACTACTCCCAGCTTCATGATTCCAAACGACATGGTTCTGAGGCGCTCCCTTACGCTTCCCTTTTCTCCCCGCATGCTGGGTTTCGTGAGAGTTGACCCGCACGATGGCGATGCGGCCGTGATGGAAGTTGAAAGATGCACGTCGGCGGGAGCGAGAGGGTTGAAGCTTCACCCAATTTCCCAGAACTTTCTTGACGAGATAAATTCCAAGGAGGTGAGGGAGGTGGTCGCGACGGCGGTTAATAACGGTCTACCGGTGCTCTTTGACTGCCGCTACTACGCCACAGCTGAGGATATTTACGAGCTTGTTCAATCATTGCGAGGTGAGGTGAAAAGGAAAGACTTCGCGGTTGTGCTCGGACACTCAAGCATGGAGTACACGAGAAGCGGACTTTACGACATACTTAGGGACCCGAACATCTACGGGGACACTTCAGGAGTGAGAGGCGACGACGTACAAGTTTTCCTCAGGAAGCTTAGAGATAACATTGAGGATGATTGGTCACGGAAAATACTCTTCGGAACTGACTTCAATTACTTCACGATGCCACAGGCGGTAGATTTCCTCTCCTACCTCTTCACGTGGGAGTTCTACGAGAAGCTTGAGGCAAAGTTGAGGGATGTCGAGCGTATACTTGCAGGCAACGCCCTCTCAATTATTAAGCCTCACGTGAAAACTACATCTAAACAGGGCGAGACGGTGAAGCTGAAAGGAGAAGTAGGGGATTTATTCGTTAAAGCGATGTTTCACAGAATAGGCGAGGGGGCGGCGAGGAGGAAAGTTGAGACGCTGACGTATGACCCCATAGTGAGTGCGGGTGGAAGGGTGGATGAGAAAGGTTTCATATCATCAATACGCTACACGGGAGGAGGAGAAGTAACGCTCGTTTTCAGAAAGGGAGGGATGATAACGCTAGCAGCACTGCTGGACTCCCAATGCGCAGATGAAGCCTTGAGAGTGAGGAGGAAGTCTGGATTGTACTCGGAGCTCGTGCGCAGAATGGCAACATGGACTAGCTTGGAGGTGGACGACATAAACGATGCTGAGGTGGTCGCTAATAAGTGGCTTCAAAACATGTGAACGAGAAAAATATTGGTTGAATTGTTTTTCCAGAACTTTTATACGGTTCGCGATCTCCTTTATCTTTTAAGGGTAGGCGTGTTGGTGGTGGAATCTTGTCTTTGAAGCTTGAAGTTGTTAATGCAGGTGCTGCTGATGGGCGAGCCTTCATGAACCCGAACGACATGAAGCAGCTGGGCGTCGACGACTTCGATGTTGTCGTTTTCATAAATGAGTATGAGGACTGGGGTGCTGTTCAGGTCGTCTCGAAGGGTGACTGCCCTGAGGGATACATAATGATTGACGGTGACGTCCTCGACTCCGCAAACGTCTCGGAAGGCGACTCGGTTACTGTCAAGAAGAAGAAGGCTAGGGGAGGGATAAAGTACGTTCAGCTTGGCGTCGAACCCATGGAGGGGCAAGCCACTGAGGAGACTGTCGTCTGGGTTGCAGATCACGTCGGTGACCTAGCTAGGATACTTAAGAAAAGACCGATATACAGGAATCTCGAGGTGAGCTGGAGGGACGCCGAGTGCGGCTACATCAAGCTTAGGGTTCAGTCCACTAAGCCTGAGCTGTCAGGTGAGGATGTCGGAATCATCGATCCAACCGGGCACGAGGTGACGTTCGAAATAGTTCCAGCCCTTGACATGACGTTTAACGCCGTTCTAATGATAGATGTTTCAGGCTCCATGCAGAAGAAGGACATGAAGCTCAAGAACGTTGACGGAGCAATAGAGGGGCTCAAGAAGGGGATGCGTGAAACGCCGCGCCTCAAGGACTTCCTCGTGGGAATAGAGGAGGGAGGAGTGGTTAGCAGGATCAAGGCTGCAGCTCTCGCAACTCTCTTGTATCTCTCCCTGAAAATAGGAAGAGGGTGGGGTGAGAACGTCCAAGTGATAACGTTCGCGGAGCAAGTTGAGCCGCTAACTATAACCGACCAGCAGGGAAACCAGACTACGGTCATAAAGTGTACTGGTGAAAGCAAGGCTCTCGGGCTCGAGGCGATAGGCGAATACATACTTGAAAAGTGCCAGGAGGGAAGTGGGCTGACTTTTATGAGCGGCGCCCTCAAAAAAGCCGCGGAGCTAGCTGAGAGGTTCCCACCCAGCCCTAAGACTG
>JAHLWW010000124.1 GCA_019057715.1 Candidatus Jordarchaeum sp. JNZ_1113 | reverse complement strand
ATTGATGAGGATAGAAACATCATTGTGGCTGGAAGCACGGGCTCCTTTGGTGCTGGCGGCTTAGACTTCTGGGTTTTGAAGCTGGACGAAAACGGGAACATAGTCTGGCAGAAGGCTTATGGAGGAAAAAAGAACGATGAAGCTCATAGTGTTGCTATTGATGAGGATAGAAACATCGTGGTTGCTGGAAGCACTGAGACGTTTGGTGCTGGAAAAAGTGACGTTTGGGTTTTGAAGCTTAATGAGTATGGGGATGCGCTATGGCAGAGGACGTATGGAGGAGAAGGCGACGACTTTGCTGAGGACGTTACCGTCGACGATGACGGGAACATTGTTGTGGTTGGAAGCACCGAGACGTTTTCGGCGGGAGATTACCCTGCGGCCATGGTTTTGTGTCTGGGTCCTGACGGTGAGGTTTACAGCTCCCTCAAAAGATTCACAGTTACGAGTACAAACACGTTCCCAATCGTGACCAAAGCGTATTCCTCATTCACGCCAGCCAAAGTATCGTATGCGCGCTTGGAGCTACTAAATACATGGAAAACAACGACGGACACCAAAGCCACGGTAACTGTATTGGCGCCGCCACAATAAGATAAAACAAAAGAACCTCTAAGCGGCAAACCAATTGCTTTTGTATGATTATTTTTGCCTTCCATGAGAGTTGAGGTCCTTTAGTGGTGTTGCTAGTCGATTTTTATTTCGGATATGTTCTCCAGAACTAGCTGGTCGCCGTATGCTCCTGTGCTTACTGCTCCGCTATTATTGATTTGTGGGTCTGGGATTATTTTCTTCACTAGAAGGAGCCCTGTCACGTAAATGGTTTTCCCCACGAGTTCTTCATGATTTTCCAATTCCGGAATGTAAACGATGCCATTCTTCAACTTTAGGCAGGGGCCCGATTTGCAGTTGACAACTAGGCCACTCAGGGTAACTCGTCTACCAAACATTCCTTCCGAAATAGAGTCAAGGGCTTTTTCCGCCATCCACGTTCACCAACTTGGATTAAGAAACCAACGTTATTTTATTTAACAGTGGCTCATCTAATTAGATTATTGGTTGTTGCCGGGCTTCATGATCATTTTCGCCCATGTTAGATAGTTTCTCTCTAATTAGGAAGCTTCCTTTTTTTGCTACTCGCATTCTTTCGGCTGCCTCGTCGAACATCCTCCTAACCCCATCCAGGTATTGTTTGTCTGCGTGTATTATTATTCCTTCATTGAAGAGGTCGTATGCGGTCATTCTCGCTTCTTCACATAGAAGCTTGAACTCTTCAGGTGATAACACGTGGTACTCAACGCTGTGCCCCCTTATGATCACCGGTGGGAGGTCAAGCCTTTTCCAGTGCGGCCCCGAAACCCCCTCGTATACTAGGATTACGTCTATGTCGCTTCCGGGGTGCCAGTCGCCCCTTGCGAAGCTTCCGACAACTCCGATGAGCTTAACCTTTCCTCCTAACGGGTCTATGAGGCATCTTACCTCACGCATCCTCCTCTTCAGCTCTTCGATAACTTCATCACGAAATCTATCACGTTCCTCGCTGCTTCCAGGCATTTCTCAGCGTCCTCCTTTCCGTATAGCTCGTAGGCGGCGAGTTCTATTCCCGGGTGCAGGTTTGGATATCTTGGCGGAGTGTAGTGCTTATCGAGCAGCTTAGCCTGCCACTCGAAGGAGTCAACCTGCACATTGTAAGTTTTCCCTGTTCTCAGCAGAAGAGCGTAAACCGAGTGGCTACGTGCCTCGACGCCTTTCCTGTATAGGGCGGATTTGAGGGCTTTCTCCGCCGCCTGCTGCGAGTGGAAGCATGAAGCGGCGTAGTGTAAGGTTTTCAGGAGGTCCTCAGCTACGGCCAAGTCCTCCACAGCGTCCCTAAGCCACCTTTCAGCTTCAGCCTCCCATCGGGACAATGCAACCACCAACTAGCAGGACGACTGTGGTTAATTAGGCGTTTCAGGGTATTTTAGGTTGCCGTGGCTTCCGGTTATACGTGTTGCTTCTTTCATGGTGCGAACTTCTTTTATAGATTGCAGTGCAGGTTTTTCTTGGTGGTGGCTTTGGGTGATGTTGATGTTGTTTCTGAGTGCCTGAGGAGTATTGATGGGGTTGAGTTCGCCATATGGTTTGGCTCCAGCTGTAGGGGGAGGATGCATAAATTTAGTGACTTGGACGTTGGAGTTTACGTTTCAAGGGACCTGAGCGTCCGGGAGCTGATGGACAAGATTCCCTTTCTTGAGAGGCTTGTCGATTTGAAGATCCTGAACAACGCCCCGCCTCTCTTCAGGCTTAGGGTTTTGAGGGAGGGGAAGATCCTTTTCGCTAAGGATGAAAGCGTGTTGAAGCGGTTCATATACGAGACGCTCGTCGAAG
The DNA here is from genome assembly GCA_019057715.1 of Candidatus Jordarchaeum sp. JNZ_1113. GTDB lineage: Archaea > Asgardarchaeota > Jordiarchaeia > Jordiarchaeales > Freyrarchaeaceae > DTBI01. The sequence goes on along the minus strand of JAHLWW010000124.1, from coordinate 3,414 downwards.
CCTTAGAGTACAAGGAGACCTATGAGAGGATACTTAAGAGGTTTTCCGAGAGGGTTCTCCATGGTGTATAGGGAAATTCTGAGGGCAATAAGTATTCTTGAGGGGCTTGTTGAAAGAGGGGATGAGATCCTAGTTGACGAACTGCTTCAGGGTACACTCCTCTGGTACCTTTACGTCACAGTGCAGGGATCAATAGATTTGGCTCTAAAGGTTATAAGCGAGTTGAGACTTGACCCGCCTGAGTCTTATGCTGAGGCATTCGACATCCTATTCAGTCATGGACTGATATCGAGTGGGGTGAGGGGGAAGCTGACTGGCATGGTTAAGTTCCGCCACATCCTAGCACACGTATACCCCCGCATTCAGATAAGAGAAATAATGGGAAGGTTGAAGAGCGACCTAGAAGACGTGAAGCAGTATTTGAGGGAGCTCGCAGAGAACATTAAAAAGTTCCACCGGGAGATTGAAGAGTTTTAGGCAGCTCCAAACTCCTGTTACGAAACAGGAGAGCGAAATCACCATACTTGAGGGGCGACGAGCGCAGTGTGCTGGTCTCCTCCCCCGCTTCGTCTTAAGGCAACCTTTTTCTTAAGGCAACCATGTTAGTATCTGTAATGTTAGTGTCTTTAGCGCTTCCCTGTTTTACCTGGATTTCTTAATTACTCTCACATTTCTCTTAGTTGTTGCCGTGTTGCCGTTGCTGTCCACCACTTTCAGAGTTGCCTTGTATGTTCCCGCCTTCTGGTACACGTGGACTCCTATAAGTGATGCCGAGGTGGATCCATCTCCGAAGTCCCAGCAGACTTCGAGCACAACACTCTCGGGCGCCGTGAAGACGGTGACGTGGAATACTGCGGGGCATCCCTCAACCACCGGGTTAGGCGTGACTGTGAAGTCCCCTGATGGTGGTGCGGCATCGGGCCTTCGCGTTATGAACTCCTTTATATCCTTCAGTTTGCCGTCCGCCCGTCTTATTTCGCTGGCGGGGGTTTCGTGTATCTTGTCTATGACGTGTATGTGTCCTTTTAGGTTTCTCTCAAGCTGTTCAGGAGTCATCTTGTCGGGGGTGTCGTAAACAGTGTGATACCACACCAGCTTACCTATAATCATGAGTGACGGGACTCCTGCTCTCACGAATGGGCCTAGGTCGCTCACCGGCAGGGCCCTAGCTGAGACGTACGCTGCCGGCAGCAACCTGTACCTTAGCGCCGCCTCAATCACCGGCGGTATAAGCGTCGGGTTGTCAAATATGAAAAGTCCTCTCTTCTCGTCTATCCATGTCTCGACCACGCTTCCATCAGCTTGGTTGTAGTACCCCTTTGAGCCGAATCCGTCGAGCATTATGAAAGCTGCCACCCTTCTCAGTAGGTCTCCGTGTATCTCCACGAATTTCCTGGCTCCGAGAAAGGCTGCCTCGTGCCTTGTCCAGCCGGCGAACACCATGGTCTTCTACCTCATCTCAAGGGGAGCCTTAGCGTAGTGCTTTGCGAGCCCAATGAGTCCTGCGTTGGCGCCGGCGTTATTCACGCCCCCAGTGAATGTGCGTCCACGTGTGCCGACGAGTATAAATGTCGTCGCTCCTCCCGGGCAGTGTTCCAACTATGATGCTGCTCGCCTCCCCGGTCCTCGCGTCCTCGTAGCCTAACTGTGAGGCCGCCCTCGCCGCGAGGCTTTAAGGTAGTTGCCGTCATCGTTGCTCACCACGAGCGCGGGCAGCCTCTCCCCCATCCCTCCAACCCCTCCGCCAAGAAAAAGTACGGCGCCGCGTCTAGTGGAGCTCCGCCGAAAATGATGGCGCCGAGGGACCCTGATCTTTGCGGGTCCAAGCTAGTTGAAGACGAGAAAGGTCGGGTGGAAGTTAAGTATTATTCTGTTCCTCCATAAGGACTATTTTTCCCTCAACGTCCATCGCCTCGAAACCCCGCCGGCGTCCCGCATCCGACATATGCGACCTCAGCGGTCACCGTCAAGCCCCGTTGAGCCACTAAACCAGACCGGAAACGCCTCAACAGAATGGTCTGGCGAAGCGCTGGGCGTCCCACTACAGAACAGTTACCTTGCACCTCTCCACCACCAACGCGTAAAATTGAGGGACTCAAGGGCAACTTCCGGCAGCCCCGCCTCCTTCAACTTCTCATAAATTGTACCTTTCAGCCTTTTCAGCTGGCGGCGTCCCCGCCTTCCTATAACCGAAACCACATAAATCTTTCACAACTTGGTATAATTCTTCGCCAGATACGCCTAACACAAACACCTCTAACGGATGGCTACTCTTTCCACACAAATACCGTTAACATCAATAGAAAGGGGCGGCGACAGGAACCTGAAAAAACGAACTCAAGAAAAGTGCTTCCAGTTTGCTGAAAGTAGGTGTGTTGAGGGTGGAGGCTACTCATTTGTGGTTAGATTTCGAGCCATTCTTCAGCGGGATTTACGACCTTAACATTGTATTTTTTCCCGATAGTCAAGAAGTGTTTGTCCAGTGAGTAAACCACGTTAACGTAGTTTTTCACCGGGATAAAGCACAGGAAGTCCCACACGTGGATGCCAGTCTCCTTGCAGGCTTCAACAGACTCCTTTACGTGTCCTAGGCTCGTCGGGATTTTTACTATTCCGTCGTCTTCCATTATTCCCACGACGATTCTTAGGGCTTCATCTAGGGGAACCCTGTAGCCTCTAAAGGCAAGAACATGGAAGATCTCCGCAACCTGGTGCAAAGCCATATATGTTCTGAGTTTTTCAAACTCCTCCTCGAAAAACCTCTTGCAAGACTCGTGAAGCCTGAAGGCCCTCTCGTAATCCTCCTTCGATCTAAACTTTTCCATGGCGGGTCTTTTCTTCGCTATGCTCCAGACCTCCGTATCGACGAAGGCCCTAATCAATATCTTCTCCCTCATACTCTCTAAGGTCTTCAGGCTCCATGCCATCGACAGGCTTCAAAATAAGATCCTTAACACTTAACCCTCTCCGTCTTGACAGGTAATTCAGGAGGGCGTCGACGATCAGGTCCCTCATCGGTCTCCCCTCCTCAACAGCCCTCCTTTTAAGTTCCCTGTAAAGATCGTCCGGCAGAACAATGGTCGTCTTCACACCCATAGACCCACCACATAAGCATTACCGTAAAGACATATTTAAGGCTTACCGTATTTGGAGAATATGTGAACAAGGGCACAGTGAGGGTCTTCAGCAGTCATGCATATCATACCCGTTTTTGAAGTCGGCTTTGAAAAAAGCCCATTCCGGGCCTAATAGTGTCTGTGCTTCCTCGTGTCGCCCACGAGGACCGCGCAGAACCTGCAACCGTTGTCGGATAGTTAACTTTTTATAACTATCCGTTCCACCTCTTTAAATTCATCGGTGGCTTTCGCCGCCAACGGTAAAGGACGGCACATCAAGAGCTTCATGGCGATGTTC
>JAHLWW010000123.1 GCA_019057715.1 Candidatus Jordarchaeum sp. JNZ_1113 | reverse complement strand
TTTGCTACTGAGAATTCTCCAGATTGTTCAGCTATAATAGTAGATTGTGCTTTCTTAACAAGATCTGCCCCGTCGGCGTGGTCATAGTGAAGATGGGAAATGAGGATTATGTCAGCTTTGGTTTCTGGTGGCTTGAGCCCAACACCTTTACCATCATGGGGATCGAAAACGATTGTGATTTCGTTTTTGAGCTCGAAGCAGGCGTGACCCCACCACTTGACTTTCATCGTCACAAAATCTACGATAGAACTAATATTAGTAATTGTCCGCCGGGGGTTATCGGAAGGTCGCGGTTAAGCAAGAGGGAAAACAGCAAACTTTCCGCAACTTTTAGATCATTTCGTTATCTAATGTAGTTGGGGATATGCTTGAAATTGGAACTAAAACCAGAACTAGCCGTTAGTTACAAAAGCTTCTCTCAGCGGGCGCGAATCTTAACAGAGGCTTGGATTCAAGAGAATATGTATTGTCCAGCATGTCCGTCAGATCATCTATCTCCTACACGTAGGGGAGAGCGAGTCGTTGACTTTGTTTGTCCAAATTGTAGCGAGCAATATCAACTAAAAAGCCAATCTCATCCATTTGGGAATCGTATTGTGAATTCCGCCTATGCGCCAAAGATAGAAGCTATCCGGGCTGGAACCATCCCGAATTTTCTCTTCCTTCGATATGATCCAAGGAGGTTTATAGTGTTAGATCTTTTTCTAGTGCCAAAACATTTCATCACGGAATCGATAATAGAAAAACGGAAACCTCTCGGAGAAAGTGCTAGAAGGCGTGGCTGGGTAGGTTCAAACATTCTTTTAGGAAACCTCCCCCCAGACGCCAGAATTCCGATCATAGAAAATGGTCGAGAAATACCAGCGGCTGTTGTGAGGGATTCATGGAACCGATTTATATTCATGCGTGAGCAATCACTCCGCTCTCGCGGTTGGTTAGCGGATGTACTTGCCTGCATTAGGGAGCTGGGTCAGGAACAGTTCACGCTCAGAGATGTGTACGCATTTGAGAATAGGTTGGCACAGCTCCATCCGAAAAACAAGCACATCCGTCCGAAAATCCGCCAACAGTTGCAGATATTAAGAGATCACGGGATCATCGAGTTTTTGGGGAAAGGCCTTTATCGGATCAGGAAGTCTTAAATAGCCGTTTTTGATCAGATCGGATCATGAGTGAAGCGGAATTGACTTGTCCGCAGTGTTGCTACAATTCTCTAGAAAAAATCGGAAGGAACAGATGGAGATGTGGAAATTGTGGAACGTCTTTTGATTTTAATAAACTGCGAAAATCGCTTTGCGATTTAGTTGCTCACGAGTTTACAGAGGATTTTATCCATGAACTGCTCGGTAACCCCGATCTCAAAAGACATCCAAAGTTAGGTGAGCGCGGCTGGAAATGGACAGGAAGGTATGGAATTTTGTATACTCTTCACACTGGAAATACATGGCATCTTATAGTGAGAGCTAAAATTCGAACCCAAATTGAACGGGAGCTGAAGGTGATAGTTGAAGAATGTCGAGATGGTGTGGGGAAGAAATCGATACGGTTAACTTCAGTTGAGGGGCGTGCTCAAAAGGAGAAAGAAGGAAGAGAGGGGGTGGAAAATCTTTGTCTCTCCTAACCAAGACCCGTGACCGAGAAGCCATCGCGACGAGCTTGGGGGTGGAAGAAGAATCTCCTTTTCGCTTTTCCCCTTTTTCCTTTACCTCCTTTACCATTTTCCATCTTTTCCAATTTTCTTTTCTCTTTCCAGGACTCAGTATTGCCGAGCAGGTCCCTGGTTTTGAGGAATTGATCTAGGTGAAGAGGAGGAACCTTAGGCCATTGAGCAGCGAGGTTCCGAGTGTCGTTAGAAATCAATCGAGGCAGAGTTCTATTGAGGAAAATACTATCGTTAAACCTTACCTCTTACGAAATACAGAAAACAATCATTTTTAATCAAGCAAGGGCGCTAAGACCTTTTTACGGTATCGAGCTATTCGTTCAATTTAATTCGGTTTTTTGGAGGGCTTAGATTTAGGAACCTACGAGAAATCTTAAGAAAAGGAAATTCTTCCTTTTCCACCACACAGACTACACCGTTTTACTCTTATCATTGGACGAATTATTCGGTCTTCCCGCTCATACCATTTCTCGATTATTTTCCCTTGACCCATACAATCTGGACACACATTCGCGTCTTCTTTCTTTTGTTTGATTGTTTCAATTTTTGAGACAAGTTCTTCCTGTTCTTTTTCTGCTTCTCTTAGCTTTTCTTCGAGCTCTTTTTCGATTGCATACTTCGACATCTTGAAGAAACCCTGTTTTGGCCTTGTTTTTAGATCACCGAGCCTCCTAACCTCTTCCAAAACTTGGAACGAAGAAGAATTTTTGACTTTTTCGAGAAGTCCTTGCACATGAACAATATAACTCTTTAGACCTTCCAGCATATTAGTCAAATAGGCTTCCTGTTCTTCTAGCTCCTTTAGTTTCAGTCGGATGCGTTCTCTGACATCGGCCAACTTTCCATATTCATCATTCACGAAGGTATCACCTCGCATTTGATGCCTAGCTTTTCTTGACTAAATGGGCGAGAATAGGGAGCATCGATATCCCAATTTCGGCGATTGATTCAGTCATGTCGTTTTTCTTCGTTGCTTAGCTTCTAAAGATTCTAAACGTTTTTTTGCTTTTTCGTTGCCCCCTTCGGCTAGTTTTTTGAGGAGTAAGATGTAAGTTTGCTCTGCTCCCTTCTGTCCACCGAACGCGGCGATTGGTGAATTTTCTCTAGACCAGTCAAAGCCAGCCAGTGGTTTGAGGTGTTTTTGAATCTCGGCTTCGGTAGGTACTTTAGGTCCATTCTCTTGGCACCAGTTAAAAATATCGTTTGCCAGTCTGTTCAATGCATAAACACTGATAGTACGAAGAATGAGGAAGTCTTTGGTTCTGTCTTCCCTGAAAGCCAAAGGAAACATTCCCCTGAGAACACCCCAGTATCTCTTAAGATACTGAACTTGTTGTTGCCTGTCTAGCGAAGCGAAGCGCTCGTTTTTTCTCATGAGGTCCTCGAGTGAGCTTATAAAGGAACTGAATCTTATAGTTCGCTGAGCTCCCGTTGGCCCTACTATCCGTATTAGTCCGTAAAGTGGTGAGTCCGGATCATAGCGCAGGTCTCTCACGATGGGCACTGTATCAGCTCTCCATCTTTGTTCTTCGATGATGGGAATGCCCTTAATACCGGCGCTCGCTATGAAGTACATATTTACATCCTTCAGCGTGGCTTGGAGGGACTTTTGAGTCTTGTTCGTTATGAAGAAAAACACTCTTTCCACATCTTCCTCTCTTAGTTTGTCTCGTCCTAGTTCTCTCTCCAAGATGGATTTGTCTATTTTTTCAGTCGCCAAGTCAGCTGCTTTTCTGGCATCTATAAAAGTTACTGGAACCTCATAATCTAGAAGAGACTCCCCACCTGCTTGGAGTAAAGGTTTTCTCTCCCCTTCTATGGAGCGTTTTAGTAAGTCAAATCCCATGCATCTGTGCTGTCCGTCTATGACATAAATTGCACCTTTCTCCCTAGGTATTCTTAAAAAGCCATAATCGCGCTCCAGCTCTTCGAATTCACCTTTTCTAAGGCTAACAAGTATCGATGGGATTAAAGGAATCTCGCATTCTACTACATATGTAGCAATTTTGTTTGCTCGGTTTTCTGTCTCTCGCTGATAACCCGGAGAAATACTTGGATGTTGGAGGTGTTCGTCCTTGAACTTTTTTACATCCCATAAATCCAGAAGGTCTCTGGCTTTAAGTTTTCCTTGATAGAGCACTAGGCCTTTTTGCCCAAGTCGGATGACAGGTACTTCAATTTTTTCCTCTTTTACCATTTCCTCCCCCCCTTTCTATTTTTTGGGTTCAATAATTAGTAATTTCGTTACCTATTTAAGCATTACGGTTAAAGTAATTTTGATGAACTATACAGAATATCTGAGAAAAGTCTTGGGGGAAGGTGCCACTTTTTATGAAGATGAAGACATACAAAAAGCTCTTGAAGGGAAAGGGAGCATAAGATGCCGTTTTTTGCTTAATTGGAGTCTTAAGAAGAATCAAACTTGCCGTAGGTCTTCTTACTGCAAGTATTTCAGAGATAACCCCCGAGACCTTCGATGTCCCTTAGTGTTGGTTAAGATAGCTGCTGAGGTCATCAAGAAACACTGGTGGGAAGAAGTCCTGAGACAGTAGATACTACTTCCTCCCATCCTTCTTAGTGCGGTTTTTAGTCCTCAGCGGTCGTAGTCTAAAGGCTTCCTGAAAATTCCGGGCTTCATTAAACTTCTTCAACAATCCGGAGTGAGGAGGAAAAGCCCCCATATAGCCCATCACTCTACGAGCCCTTTGAACCTGTTCCAATTCTTCCCGAGTCCAATTTGGCGACACATAGGAATTTTTCTCAAGTGCAAAAGGAAGCGTTACTGGCTGATACCACATCGGATAACAAACGGCTCCCCAATTGAGCACATCTCTCACTCTTTCAAAGAAATCCTGGGGAGTATCTCTGAAGTTGAACAAAGTGTAGACCATGATAGCTCGCCCACGGATTCCGGCTTTGTTCAAGTATTCTATTGCTCTTCTGACTGAAGAACCCTTTTCTTTTGTATCATACGCCAATCTTACCTTAATTCCTTTCCCGCTGTCAAGTCTCAGCTCCGCCAATCTGAAAGCTACTTCTTCCGTGATAAGAGAGGCATCTAATCCCTGATTGAAATCCACTTTCAAGTCTAAATCCTTCAGTTCCTCGAATATCTCTCGCCAATAGGGGTTCTGCAGTATGTTGTTGTCCCAAAATATTATCCTTGTGTGCCCGGGATAGACCAAATGCCTGATGCTCCGTTTTGCGGAGTTCAGTCTTCCCTCAAGCAGTGGCACGGCACAAAAAGGACAGCATCCGTTACATCCTCTTGAGGAGAAAACTATGCTTCCATCCCATTCTGGAACGAGACTGTAATCTGGCATTAGATCTTCCGCTTCCCGAAAAAGTCCTGTATAGATACGATCGGCTCCAGACTTGGCTGCATGGTCTGGAAGGAGGGAAGCATAAAGACCTCCAAGCCATACCTCTACTCCAAATCGCTTGTAGAACTTAACAGCCTGCCAAACAGGCTTCCATGCCCAAGTCCAGAGACTGGTCACATAAACACGGTTCGGCTTCTTTCGAGGAAATTTACAACCTTTAACAAGTTCTGTAGTGTCGCCTTTAAGCTTGTGGTAGGCCGAAAGCTTTAGGAGCCCCAGGGGTGGGTATGTTGAATAATACTCTGGCTCTACTAGGAGAACGTGCATTTTGGATCCCTCAGGATCCCAACATATTCTTGTTCTAAACTATTTAAATACATGGATCCTAAAGGATCCTGATGAAAGGAATGAGGAAAAGAGCAATTTTTAATCTCGAAGAAGTAGGATTTCTGACAATAGTTGGCAAACCGAAGGTAAGATTTCGTGTTGAAATACCAAAAAAGTTAGCTCAAGAATTAAATATAAAAGGTGGCGAGAAAGTTAAACTTTGGATTGACAGGAAGAACAGAAAACTCGTTTATGAAATCCTTTAGACCCTACAGAAGTTTGCTCTATGTCGCAGCCAAACTAACAGACATTGGAGGAGGAGATCATGAGCTGTGTTTTACAAAAACTCATCGAACTCGTTCTAGACATGCTGAAAGGGCACTTACTGAATCAGGTGCAATTGAGCAGTTGGGGGATTTCTTCGTGGTATCAGAATGGTGCGGGGGAGGGGATTTGAACCCCCGAACCCCTACGGGACGGGACCCTAAA
>JAHLWW010000122.1 GCA_019057715.1 Candidatus Jordarchaeum sp. JNZ_1113 | reverse complement strand
CTCTTGATGTGCCGTCCTTTACCGTTGGCGGCGAAGGCCACCGATGAGTTTAAAGAGGTGGAACGGATAGTTATAAAAAGTTAACTATCCGACAACGGTTACTAGGATGGAGGAGTATGAGCTCCTGATGAGGAGAGCGAGGAGGTTCTACGAGACTGCTTTAATGCAGCTGGAAAGGGGCTTCAATGGACTGAGCCGCATTCAGCTTGGGGAGTCGTTGCTGTTGTTTCTCAAAGCTAAAAACTGTTGAAAAATGAGTATAAGTTATCCAAGAACACGCAGTGTAGAAACTCATCGAGACCCTACCGATATTCTTGGCAAGTCAGCGCCCTCATCTCTTAAAGAGACACTTGAAAAGTGGTTTTTCGAGCTGGCGGCGCTCGAGGACGCTTACATAACTTCTAGGTGCACGCTAAGGGAATCTCGACGTAATGATGTTTTGAGGCTTAAAAGCGCCGTCGACGATGTTGTTGCGTCTACCCGCAACTTACTGGTTGAAGATCCCGTAGAAGGCGAAGAATATTTGAAAACCTTAATGCTCACCTTGAAGTGATAAAGTCTACGTGGAGGAGCTGGACCCACAGGCTGAAGCGTATTTGTTTGGATCAGTCGCTGAGAGGAGAAACCTTTACTCAAGTGAACATAGAAGTTCTCATACTCACGGAGCTTGACCCAACCCTAATCATTAATGAGCTGTGGAAGAAAAGGCATTGGAGACCCATTCTAGATACACGTGGAAAAATCGGCAGGATAGACACATACAGAAAAAGAGGCTCATAAAAATAAAAAGGAGGATCTTCACGAAGTCCAGCAATGACCAAGGAACTCTTACGTCGAAGTCACTTTGCGGAAAAAGTTTCCCTCATGGAAAAATGAAGGTTAGCAGTATATACGGATGGCCTAATTTCTCAGGGTAACGTTTACTTGAGGAGTTTCCGGACGAACTCGCCGATTTTTGTTATAGCTTCCTTTGCTTCTGGCAGCGTGTATAGTCCGAATGACTGGAAAACATGCGGCATATCGTCCCACGTTTGCAGTGTTGCGTCTACTCCTGCCGCTCTGGCTTTTTCGACGAAGCGTTTGCAACCGCTGAAGAGCATCTCGCTGGTGCTCGCCTGGATCAATATCGGTGGGAGCCCCCTTAAGTCAGCGAATAGCGGCGATACAAGTGGGTCAGCCGGGTTTGCCCCCGCAAGGTATGCTGGCCCCCACCAGAAGACTCCCACTTCCGCCAACACGGGGTCTGTTTTCGCGTTCTCGAAGAAGGATTCGTCAGTAGTCGTCCAGTTCGTTACAGGCGAGAGGCAGACTGCTCCGGCAGGCAGCTCCACGCCTTCATCTCTGAGCTTTAGTAGCGTTGTTAGCGCTAGGTTTCCCCCGGCGGAGTCGCCTGCGACCACTATGTTCTCTGAGTTCACTCCAAGGGATAGAAGCCACTTGTAGGCTTTGACGCAGTCCTCCAGCTGGGCGGGGTAGGGGTACTCGGGCGCCAGCCTGTAGTCTACGCTCAGCACCATCATCCCTGTCTCCTCTCCGAGCTTAACAGTAAGCAACCTGTGCGTGCTAGGAGAGCCGACAATCATTCCTCCCCCATGGAAGTACAGCAGAACCTTGTCGTCTGCGGCTCCCGGAACTATTTGCCACTCCGCTGGGACGCCGCCAGCATCGATCTGATCTATGATGACGTCGCTCGGAATAGGGTTTTTCTCCTGATCGACTTTCGCCGCGTACTCGAAAGCGTACCTCATCATCCTGGCGAGGAAGAGCATTTCATCCTTGGTCAGCCAGTTGTAGATCTCCTCAGCGCTCATCTCTCTCCTGAAAAAGCGCTCGTTTCCCTCCATCACCTTGCCCCATAGCCTCGGGAAGTCTACGCCACTTCCCTCCTTCCCAAGAAACTCCACTATCGCGTTTGTCTGCGCCTTCATGTATTCATCTATGAGCTTAAGCACGTCAGCCCTAATCTTTGACCTGTCTAGAACAGGCATCTAGCTCCCTCCAGTAACCATGCACAAAATGACTGTGGGGACGATTTAAGTCTTTTTGAAAATTTTGATGAGAGACGCGTAGAGCACCGTTTAAAACGTATGGATCTCCACAAGGAGTGGCAACGTTTTACGAACCTGACCTGGGAGACTCACTATGGTTCCGTAGCAAGTGTCGGGAAACGCCTCTCACAATCCCACCGCCAAACCTTTGATGAAAAAATTATTATGAAGAGAGGCTACTGTGAATCGTATGAGGCAGGAAGCTTCGAGGTGGCTTAGCGAAGCGCTGTGGGATTTGGATACGGCTAGGATACTTCACAGGGAAAAAAGGTACAATGCTGCGGCTTTTTTTGCGCATCAGGCCGCTGAAAAAGCATCTAAAGCTTTGCTTTACCATGTGAATGAAGCCCCTTGGGGCCATAGTATCAGAGAGCTCCTAGAAAGATTCTTTGAAAGAATGAAAGAGAGGTCGAGCGAGAGGCTAATGAGCTTAGCGAGGGAGCTAGATAGACATTACATTCCTTCAAGATACCCAGATGTGCATCCAGCTGGAACTCCTCACGAGGCCTACGATGAAGAAGCTTCTCTAAGGGCGATTAAGGCAGCTGAGGAAGTGGTGGAATATGCCAGCAAATTCGTTAAATAATGAATTACTAAAGAAAGTTATGGATAAATTAAAGAAAAATTATAAGCTCATCGCTGTGATTCTTTTCGGCTCAAGGGCTAGAGGGGACTTTAAGCCTTGGAGCGACTACGATTTACTCGTGATAGCAGACTTCAGCGAGAAATACTTAGATAGAGTTGGGAAGCTGCTCGAAATATTGGATTCCGGACTCGTAGAGCCACACCCATACACGCTCGAGGAAGCTGTCGAAATGCTGAAGAAAGGTAACCCGACCATTATTGATGCGCTAAGTGAGGGAGTAATCCTTTACGAGAACGAAGAATTCAAGGCGATTAAAGCCATATATGAAGAAATGGTGAGGAAAGGCCTAAAAAGAAGCAAGGTCTCGATCGTTCTCCCAGACGAGTGAAACACCCAGATATGACACACCCCACCCAAAAATGATAACGACGGCCTCTGGCATCGCTCAGGAAATCATAGGAAGCAATAAGAAATTCTTGGGCTCCTCCCTTTTTCAAGGGTGCTTTCCGGGCGCATTCGCAGCTAACCAGTCCATTTTAGAAAAAGTAAGCTCCCTTAACTTGTTGAGTTGCACTTTATAGTTGACTTCTTAGGGAACTCTTCGCTTAATAGTTGCTACATTTTGATATGACGTCCATCTCATACATAACCCGTCTAAGATTGCTTTTGCAGAAAATTAACTTACCTTTTCTGATGATATCGTACTGGACGCTTACCGGTGACAGCTGAAGAATCTTGACGTTAACTCTGCAGTTGTGCCCTAGACTTTTCTTTATGAAATTCGTGAGCTTTGTGGCGAACTTCCTCCCATCGTATGGCTGAAGACGTTCCGAGGTAACGACAGCAACATTTAACTCGTCAAGAAGAGAACCGAAAATGTACCCCAAATCTACATTGTCAAACTTCAGGAGAACTTCCTTTATAACCTGAGAAATTTTATCTTTATCGTTTTCATCCATAACCGTTATGCCCAAGATTATTATCCCCCCAATGAAGAAGGGGTTTAGGATAATTTAAATGTTTTCCAAAGAAGGGCGACTCATAGGCAACCGCTACCTTAACTCCCCGTCCTCCTCGCTATAGGTATTGCCTCTTTTCTGAGCTCCATTATCCATAAGGAGTCACTGTTCCACTCCTGCTGCGTGTAAACGAAAACCTCTACTCCGGGCAGCAACAGATCCTTTATGATGCCTAACCTCTCGAGCCTGTTGAGGCCAGCGACCCCGTCAATCACGAGCACTATGTCTACGTCGCTGTCCTCTAAATAGTCCCCTCTAGCCCTGCTACCTACAAGATAGGCGCCCAGAAGCCTGTAACCCTTCTCCGCGCATCTGTGATCCACGCTTTCAACGAACTCTGACGCTTTACTTAATGCTTCCTCCTGAGACCTCACTGCAGATGTTGCTTTACCCATTCGAGAACCCTCCTAGCCCTTTCAACAAGCTCTACAGCTTTACTCCTAGTGTAGAGCTCCGATGGGGTGGCGTTCGCAGCGTTAGGGTACCTTGACACCGTGTAGTGAATAGTTAGCTCTCGAAGATCTTCCCTGACGCTACCAGCATCGATGCCTAAATCAGCTTCCACCATGCGGGCTATTTCCAGAAGCTCGTGTCCCCTGTAGACCTTCCCCCCGCTCATTAAGAGAGCTTTAAGTGCTTTTTCAGCTGCTTGCTGAGACCAGAAGGCTGCCGAATCCCAGTCCTCCGTCCTTAAATCGTTAACAGCTTTCCTCAGGTCACTTTCAGCCTGCACCAGCCACATCAAAACTTCCCGCCTCATACCTCTCTCTCCAACGCTTCAGCCACCACTACCGCATCCAAACACTCCTTCTCGCTTCAAACTTAAAACTGTGCCCCCTTCAAAGAAGATGCCCAGCTCCGATCCACACCGGGAATGCTGAATGAAGAGAACCTCTATGTTTCCGCTAGAAACAGCACGACGTCCCTTACAGAGCCCATCACTCTTAACATTTCTTTTTCAGGCCTTGCGAAAACCGCCTTCGCCCCGAGCGCCTCCGCCGAAGCTATAACGTAGCAGTCCGTTAGCGCTATGCCCAATCGTTTACGTAGCTCCCCAGCATTAACGTAGAGGCTTACCGGGTCATAAACATTGAAGCTCTCCGCGATCCACATGACGTACTCTAAAGCCTTCTCGTTAAACTCTTCAACACCGGCAAACCTGTAGATTCTGGAGGACACGTAGAGGGTCTCAGAGAGAACCTGCGGAATGACGAAGACACTGGTTTCCCTCCTCATCCCCCTCCTCAGCAACTCTTCAGCCTTGCTCCTGAAGGGGGCGTTCTCAACTATGTGCTCGATGAAGACGCTCGTGTCCAGCACAAAATTCACTCTACTCATGCCTGAGCATCCTCTCAAACTTAGACTCCTCAAGAACGCGCTCCTCACCCAGCAGCTCATCAACCCTTTCAAGATCGACCTTGACGACCAGAGGCCTAATGGCCCTCACACTGAAACCCCCCTCACGCTCCTCTAAAACCAGCAAGTCCCCCTCCTTCACACCCATTTTCTCCCTCAACTCCTTCGGCAGAACTACAACACCTTTCCTTCCAACCCTCAACAAGTACATGAAGCCCACCATTAATGAATAGTTAAACCTACAATTTAAGTTTAACCTCCAAAAAAGTTAAACGATAACCCGCAGTCACACCCAGCGACGAGAACTAAACGCCAAAAAGCTAGTTGAACCCCGAATAACGCTGACAAACCCCATCTGGTTGACCGTTAATCTAGCTCCCAGCAGCCCTTCCCTTTTTTCCATGAAAGGCTTCTCCGGCTGCAAAGCGGGCTCAAGGCGAAGAGAGCACGAAACCCAGGGGGGCTTCGCTTACCCCGAAAAACTCTCGGCCCCCTGACCTTAATGTGTCCATGTCGACATCCGCCGAAATGGTTCAGCTTGCAGCCGAATAACCCTCATAACCTCCATGGCTCTTAGCAAATTGTTAGGAAGATGCTCCGGGTGGATTTTGATGAGTGACCCTGACCCTCTGCACCTCTACCTAGTTAAGAACCTCAGGGGTGTACTTTATTTTTCGAAGGAAGCCACGGTTGAGGCTGAGCTCAAATGGCTTAAGAAAAAGTTCAAGTACAGGGAGCTAGGGATATCCGACGCCCTGAAAGCCGACATAGGGTGGAGAAAGCTTTTAACGCTACCTAGGGTAGTCTACGACCCTCCTCAAAGGGGTTCTGATGCCGATGGACCAATCTACCTCGATGTCCTCCTCGCAGAGATCGCATCTATACTGTGGGAGCACGGACCCTTTCGACAA
>JAHLWW010000121.1 GCA_019057715.1 Candidatus Jordarchaeum sp. JNZ_1113 | reverse complement strand
TCTCTCCAGTGCTGACGACGCCAGGCAGGTCTTGTTTGTTGGCTGCCACGAGCACCGGGGATCCCCGCGGCAAAACAGCGTTGAGCTCCTCCCAGCTCCTTAAGTCCTCATCCAGCGCCTCCCTCTGGCTGTCAGCCACGAACAAGAGACCGTCAGCCCCCGAGGCGACGTACTCCCTTGTATGAAGGAAGCGGCGTTGCCCCGTTGTCGTGTATACGTGGACGACGAGGTCCATGATTGTCCTCGCGTGGAGCGCCAAGTAGTCTTCCCACATCGTTCTCCCCTCGCTTGTGGCAACCTCCACAGGTCCAGCTACCACCATTTCCGGGTAAAGCTTGGCGACCGCCCTCAGCATGGTTGTCTTCCCACTGCACCCTGGACCCCAGAACACCAGCTTAACCTGCAAGCTTCTCTGTTGCAGACTCATCTTTTCTCCTCCGCCGCGAACTTCTCGATCACCTCTTCAACTTCCCTCTCGCTCACTTCCACTCTAGCCTTGCCCTCAACTTCAACCAGTGCCCTGAGCTGGTCCACACGCTGCGCGAGGATCATTCTTACGAGTCCTATGCTCGCCTTCTCCCCTACCACCGCGAGCAGTATGATCATTCTCGCGTCCAGGTCGCATACCTTGAAGGCGTGAAGCTGGTAGTTCCCATATATTATGGCGGCGTTTTGGAAGGGGGAGGAAAGCCTGTCTTCTCCAACCTTCCCCATCTGGACGAGGGCTGAGCCTAGAGCTGCGAGCTCCCACAGCTTGTTTGGGTGGACACTCCCCCACCACGCCAGAACCTTACCGTCCCCGTCGCATAGAACTAGGAGGTGGAGGTCGCCTCTCTGGCTGAGCCGCTTGTAACCCTCAGCTGTCTCCCTCAGTAGGGCGTTTAGCTTCCCGCCCTCCTTCTCGACCTCCTCTAAAGCCTTGTCGAGCCTGTAGAAGTCGCTGAGCGCGTTAATTCTTCCTTTTAGGCTCGCAGCGGCAACCATTGAGAGCTCGCTTTCCCCCATAGCTACGAACACCATGAACCTATCGCTCACCTTCAACAGGAAGCTTTGGCTGTCATGTATGAGGCTACCAACGTCGAGCTCCCTCACAGGAAGCCTCGAGTACTTTGCGAGGTCCTCCTGCCTCACGCCTCCCCTAGTAGCCCAAACCCTAAACCTGTCATCTATTATAGCAACTCCCCGAGGCTTACGCTTCCCGAGGTTAGCTTCAACAACGCCCATAAGACGCTCCAAAAGCTCCTGCATGCAACCACCTACAACCTAAACCTTCTAAACATGAAAAGGGCGACGAGCCCTGCAACGGAAAAAGTCGCACCAGCAGCTCTCCTCCATAGGCCGTCAGTAGAGGAAAGCTGAGACCATGAGGGGGCGACGAGAACTATGAGGGAAAGCGATGGAAAATTAGGCGTTGGAAGCGCAAGTTGAGGTGGAAACGAACGGTAAGTGTAGTTTCTGGCTTCGGGCGTATCGACCCAAGCCACCACGGTGACGGACTCGTTTAGGTTGAACTCAACGCTCGCCCACCCACTACCATTCGTCACCCCACTACCAATGAAAGTGAACTCGTCCCTTACACTCCAAAAGTCAGTGACGATCCTGAAACCTTTAACGTAGCTGAAGTTGACGGCTACGCCCTCAGCAGGAACCCCGTCCACCGTGACGTTCACGAATAGCTTCCCGTCCCTGTATGCTAAGCCTGCAAGCTGGATCAACCAGTACTTTACCATGAAGGATGCTACGCCTATGCATCCTTCGCGCTCAGCCAGCACGCTGTAGTTCCCTGGGTCAAGAACAGAGATGGTGAATGAAACGTTGCAGCCTGTACACGAATTAAAGTATACTGTTGAGCCGTTTCTGGTAACGTTGAGGGTGACATTGCCCTGCTCAGCGCACCAGTTAACCTTCCAGTTATCGTAAACACTGACGTTTACCGTTACGTTCTCGTAGCCATAAACCTCCTTTTCTAGGGACACTAGGATTCCGTAGCGTGGAGCCCCCCTAGCCAGCCAGTCCACCGCGTTCATAACCACCCTAAAGCACTCGCCACCCATCCCGTTCCTCTCAGAGTAGAGGTACGTTATGTTGTGCAGGGCGACATGGACAACGCTACCAGCCACACTCAGAAAACCATGATTGCTAAAGGACGTGTCATTTAGCAGGATGAAGCTGCTAGAGGAATCAATAAAAGTGCAGTTATCTCCATTTGTGAGAGGAAGCAAAACGGAAGACACGTTAACTCCACAAAGGATCTCGTGAAGCAAAGCGTTCACTCTACAACCTAGCGAATGAAATTCGTTATTAGAGCAGCAGTAGTCATGAGCAACTACTGTTTTTCCTGTGTGGTTAAGGTATTGGGCGCCTCCTAGCCCTAAGGCAAGCACAGGCTTCCCGGCCTGAGATATTTTTTGTGCGAGGGTTTCGTTGACGTTAAGAACGGGGTCGATTACTATAACGTCACAACTTGACGAAAGAAAATCGTCATAATTGACGGGAGAAACAGTGTAGTTTTCATTAACGAGCACGTTTAGCCAGTCTTCAAGGTGGTTTGGCCCGGAAGAGTTGTAAATGTATAGTAAGGTGGCGCTGTTCTTAGAGTTGGTTTGTGGGAGGGTATGTGTTGTTTGGGGGGCTACGGGGAAGGCGACGGGCTGGATGAGCGAGGCTAGTTGGCTGAGCGATGCTAGGATGAGCGAGGCTGCGGCGAGTATTATGATGAGCGACTTAAACGTAGTCTTCAAGTCTTCCACTTCTCCTCCGCCTATCCTTCTCTTTTTCATTCATTTTCTCATCTATTTCTTCTGCCTTCCTGCCCCCAGCGTACGCCTCGACGAGCTCCATTATGTCCTCAGGACTTTCTCCACTGGTAGCCGCGCCGCCCAATGCATCCTCCACGCTTAACTGTTCTGCCGGGGCGACTTCGCGTTTAGGTATCGTTTCCCTGGCGCGGCGTCTACACGTGCTGAGGACGCCAGTGACAGCCTCAACAACCTGTAGGGGTGATGACGCTTCAGCTTCAATGCTGACGTCAGCCACTTTTGAGGCGTAGTTTAGGGCTCTCAGGGCGTACTCCATGGCTTCCTCTTCTCTTCCCTCAGCCAGCAGGCGCCTAGCCTTCTCGCAGCAGAGACGCGCAGCCTCAGCGTAATAGTCCTCCTCCCTCACCGCTTCAACCTCAACTTCAGCTTCAGCCTCAGCTTCAGTTCCCCCCACTCCAGTTTCGCTTGCCGAGCCATATGCGACCTGCCTTGCTAATCCACGAAGCGACGCTAAACTGAGGGCGAGAAGGATGAGTGAGCTTATAACTAAAAGTCCGGCTCCACCTATTAGCAGAGTGAGGGGAATAAAGAACGAGGCTAAACCGGTGATGAAGGCGCCTGCCGCAGCCAGACGGCCAGCTCTAACGAGTAGCTTCGCCCTCCTCCAAGCGCCACGGTTAAAGACGCGGGAGGCAAGCTCAAAGCAACGGTCAGCATTCCCTCCGACGACGGGCACCACGGGCTTACCATTATGAGTAATGACCACGCGTCCCCCAGTCCTTACAGCTCTCAAACCCGGAATAGCTCTCGCGGCATCCTCAACGCTCACGCCTAAAACGTAGAGCGTACTGAAGTCTTCGCCCTCAATGAGGCGGGCGAAACCCCCGCCGAAGTGAACCTCCAACCACCCGCCTCCTCCAACTAAACAATAAACTGAAAACATGAAAATAACAAGAAAGATATAAATTTTTGCTAAAAATCCCGAAAAACAAAAAAAAGAATAAAATAGTAGTTGCGAGCCGGCTGTGGCTGAGTGAGCCTTGATTTTCAAGAAAACTTGTAAAGTGGTGCAGTGATGGAGGCTGAAGCAAACATAAAGCCCTTTGCGTTAACCTAACTCTCTACATCGACAAACATTAAAAACTTCCACTCTTCACGAAGATTAATTTAGCCTTCAACGTGATTTTAGCCGGTGTTGTCTTGTCTATGAGATTTGTGAGGCGGCTTTCAAGTCGCTCGCCTTTTTCGCCGCTGAGCGTTGAGCCTTAACCTTCTCCGTTAAGTGCGTTCTCAGCCCTTTTCAAATCTCTCTCCTCTTTTATTGTTATCTCGCCTTTCTCGGTCAGCTCTGCGTTGTAAATACCCTATTCTCAAGGATCGTGATCGTTTCTTTTTTAGCTCTACGTCTATCTCGTAGCCTATGCTGTTTCACCCCAGCTGCATGGCTATGGTCATCGTCCAGCTCCTCAAAAGTGAGGTCGAGAACGGTCTCGCATTTAAGGGAGAAGAGCGTTACGAGCCTACGCAAGACGCCCTTGGAAAAGCGCCGCTACACCATTTCTAGGCGATGCTGTGAGTAGAACACTATTCATCTCAAGACTGAAAGCTATTACTTCTCTAACTGATACTATTTAACGTTATCTTTGAGGCTCAAGGGCGTTTAGTGAAGCTTCCCTGAGCAATTATGTAGTTGAAGACCATTCTTTGGAGTCAATATTTCCTCGAATATGTTGTCGCCTTCTTAGGTCTGCTTCCATGTTTCCCTGCCATGTTTAACTCTAGCCCTTTAGGAGCGGTATGAAGCGGTTGGAGTTATGTCCATCGCAGGGCCCGACTTGCACGCTTGAGTCAGGGGGCTTAGTCGGATACAAACCTATGGGCCCTCATATCCTTGACATGCTTGCATCCATCATAGCGACCAGTTCCCTTTCTCCTACCTCAATAGGTATTCGACGGAAATCCTATCTAGGCTTAGTTCGCCATAAAGTACCCTTTGGCTCAGAATGTCGAATACTTGTTCTCGCGCGCCTAGCTTCACCTGCTTCTTGAGCCTCCTAAAAGCCATTGAGACGCTCTACCTACCAGGCATACTAATACGGCAGCAAATGATAATGAGCAGAGAAATAACACCATTCACGTGCTCTCACTTCAACGGCATCATATTTCTACTAGGAGGAAGCAAACAATTAATCGGCCCCCGCTCATCATTACTGGACTCACAAGGCTTAGAAAGCAAGACACGAATAGTCTTAGAGCGACTTCAACGAAGTTCAACTTTCATTCGGGGCGGACGAACAATGAGGAGGTATTGGTGTATTTCGACATCACCTGAAAATTGGGAAATATGTAAAAAGTACGGTATGTGGGGCATGGATGCAAGATATTACGTGACGCTTGAAAAATTTCTGAGGGATGGAGACCTAGCTGTCGTATACGTTCACGGCGGGAAATTTGTAGCCGTGATAAAATTTGTAGGTAGCTGGTTCTTCGAAGAAAAAGATGTGGGGTGGACCAAGGAAAGAAAAAGGTTCCTATATCCATACAGAATAAAATTCGAAATACTTTATGAGGCAAAGAACCCGCCTAAAATATCTTATTCTACAGTAGAAGAGGGGAACAAAGCCAAATGGATTAATCCTAACTTAATCGACGAAATCACCTTCATCGCGGATAAAGGAAAAACGTGGAACCAGTATCTTCAAGTATCAATAATAAGGATCACGGAGGAAGACTTCAAAGTAATATGTGAGGCGATAAGAAAAGCGACAAACAACACTCTTTAGTCATTCTCTCTTTTACGAAGGTTTACGGTCCGGTCAACCGCACTCTTCCGTTAACGAGAACAATAAGAAGCTTCACAGAGCCAGTAACCTTGACTTTCATCGCCAAATCGTTTCCACCATGTTAAAGTCGGTTTCACAGCCCACACTAACGAAAAACGCTAATTCTTCGAAAACCTGATGCTGCAAAAAGCTGAAGCCAATCTACAACGGCAAACGCTGACCACGCTGCGCAAAAACACGTTAAGTAAACATATCGGCAAGCAATGCAACAAAGAAAGGCACCACTTGAATTTGTTTCCTGCAGAAAACCCTCTTATTCAATGCTTTTAATGGAAAAAGTTTTATTTTGTTCGATATTTGAGGATTTTCGTTTTACACTAATTTTAAATACGATATCTCAACTGCTGTTTAGAACGATCTTTGAGTTATGAGTCAAGGGAGGTAACAAGGAAAGTTTACG
>JAHLWW010000120.1 GCA_019057715.1 Candidatus Jordarchaeum sp. JNZ_1113 | reverse complement strand
GGGGGAACCCATTGGCGAGGGGTGAGCTTGTTTTTCTTCCAACGCTGCATCCTGCCTCGGCTCTTTACAACCCTAAAAACAAAAAGCTGTTAGAGGAGGACATGAGAAAGTTCAGGGATTTACTTGACAAGTTGAAACAGTAGGGGAAGCAAGCGGCCTCCTCCTTCTTTCCCGAAGAATTAAGGTGAGAAACAATGCGAGGGCCGCCGCGCAGCCTACCACAGCAAACATTACGGTTGACCTGTAACCGTATGCCTGACTCACAGCTCCGCCAATTACCGGGCCCACAGTGGACGCAACGCCTCTAACAGTTCCCAGGAAGCCTACGGCTGTACCCCTCTCGTTACCTCTCTCTGCAACGTATGTAAGGGATCCTACGTAAAGGAGGGACCATGAAAGGGCGAGCAACAGTTGAGCTAGGAGAACGTGGACATAGTTTCCCGAAGCGAAGTAAGCAACGAATGTTAGTAGGGAGAAGAGGAGGCCGGAGGCGACGAGGCGTCCACTGTTAAACCTGTCTATGAAGGGCATTATGAAGAACTGGGCAAACGTGTTGGTGGCGTATATCACTCCAATCCAGAAGCTGTTCGCTCCAATATCCTCCAGGAATAGGGGGAAAACCGCCCACACCGCATTCGCACTCATATGTCTAATAAGGAATGAAGCATAGACAGGCAAGCCTCTCCTTACAATGTTCCATGAAAAGAACGGGACGTTTAGTTTAACATCCTTAACGTCCATCTTTAGGGAGATGAGGAAGCCTGCTGCGAAGAGGAAGCCGGAGGACAGAAAAACATCCTTGTAATTGTATGCGAAGGATATGAAAAGACTGCCAACCCCCCACCCAAGAGCTCCAAAGGATACGAGGCTACCAAGGCGGCCTCTCTTTTCATATCCCTGCACCGCCAACACTGTAGGATAAATACCGGCGCATATTCCTGAGAGACCCCTAACTGCTAGGAGGTGGAGGGGTGTAGGGGAAAGCGCATGGAGCGGAAACACGACGGCTGCTATGGCCAGACTTGCTTTGAGCAGCTTCCCTCTACTGAAGACATCTGAAAACCATCCTGAAATGTACGAGGAGACGAGAAGAGAAAAACCATAGACAGCACTTATTAATCCGATCTCAAAGTTCGAGGCGCCAAGAGACTTAGCGAAGAGGGGGACAACCACAAGTGAAGCCGAAACAGCGCAGTCGGAAAGAAGAAGAACAGCGCTCTCCTTAATGACTGCTAGGCTCGCCACACGAACCCCTCACAGCCCTTTTCCCATTGAAAGCCACTCACCTAACAAACACCGCATCACTCAACTGGCAAACCATAGATAAGCTAACAAACCCATGGATTTCCTAAGGATACCATCCAGCAATCATCCTGAAAAATTCCTTTGTGAGCCAAGAGCCTACGTCCGCTCTCCAAACTCCTAAAATCCAAGCACCATTTAAAGGTTTCCAGTCTCCCTAATCAGTAAAAACCCTTCCACCAATCATGGCGATAGGCGAAGACGCAAACTTAACGTTCAATAAGTGGACGAGTAAGTGTAGCGAAGAGTTAAACACCAACAGAGCACGAGGTATAATGGATAAAACGGAGCACGAAAACAACTTGTCCCAAGGCGAGAAACTGATAAGCTAATCGAAGCATCTTCCCCATTCCTTTATTTCTCAGCAATTATCTTCAATAAATGATTCAGCGTATTTCAAGAGGGCATCTTTATCGTCTTTCTCCAACGCTTTTATGACGTTTATAACATCGAGCCCGGGAGCGTACTTCTTTATAAGCTCTCCTAGAATGCAGATTAAAAAAGCCTTAGCTGCGCACTCAAGCTTTCCGAGCACCATAACCAGCCGATTATACGACTCCTTAGGTTTTTCCAGGAAACCCTTTACTATTTCGGTCATGCTCTCAGAGCCAAACTCCTCCGTTACGGCCTCGAAAACGCTTTTAAAGTAGAAGTAACCTTGAGTCTCTTTAAGAGAATTTATAGTTTCGATGAGTTTTGTTGCTATTCTTTCATAAATGATCGTTGAGTTCATAATTGATCACCGTAACACATGCGATTTAATTTAACATCAACGTTACTTATAAATATTATCATAAAATCACTAGTTACCTTGTAAATACGTTATGTTTAATGCAATGTTTTTTATTATTTATTGTTTTTTCCGTTTAAATCATAAAAATTATGAAGAAATAAAGAATAACGATGATTTTTTATTTGAGGATGGGTTCTTTGACTTTTCAATCTTAAGTCATGAGAAATTTTTTTCTTTTGTCGCGTTGCTTTAGTGTTATTGTTGTTGCTGGTTGGTGGTGAAGGTGACTGTTGTTTCGAGGCGTGTCAGGTTTTCGACAAAGGGGGAGGTCGACATGGTCGACGTCACTCACATGGTTCAGAGGGCTGTCGAAGAGTCTGGTTTGAAGAAGGGAATTGTGACTGTCTTCGTGCCTGGCTCGACGGGCGCTGTGACCACGATAGAGTATGAGCCTGGACTCCTGAAGGATTTCCCGAGGATGCTTGAAAAAATAGCCCCGAGGGGTGAGGAGTATGAACATCACTTGAGGTGGCATGACTGGAACGGGCACAGCCACTGCAGAGCTGCCCTACTTGGTCCAAGCCTCACTGTTCCCTTCGAGGATGGGAGGCTTCAACTTGGGACGTGGCAACAAATAGTATTTGTGGAGCTTGACGTTAAGCCTAGAGAGAGGGAGCTGATACTTCAGTTGATCGGCGAGTAGTGTCTCGCCGCCTGAGGAGGCATGCCATGAAGGTTGATAGGAAGGTGCTTAGACGAGCTGTGGATGAATTGGGGTTTGAGAGCCTTCTCCACTTAATGTCCAGTTGGGGGGTTAGTGTCAGGGGAGTCAATGATAAAGATGAGGCTTTTAGGAGGATTTGGGAAGCGGGGGTGACGCCGGTTAGGCTTGAGGACATTTTGGCTGTTCTTGACTTGGAGCAGAGCCTTCCATTTACTTTTTGGCGTGTCTACACGTTTCAGCGTCCAAGTGGTGCCATTAGGGTTGGGACAGTGGAGAGGAGGCTTAACAGGGAGATGAGCAGGAGGGCTGAAGGGGAGAGGGCAGGCTACTTTAGGGCTCTGAGCATTGGTAATGGGGTAATTTGTGTTTTTTACAGGTTTGAAAGGGAAGAGCTGGTTGGCGAGAGGGGGGGAGTTAGGATAGTTCGCAGGATTTGCCACTTGAAATCTATTGTAGGTAATGGCTTGCTCTTGGTTGAGGAGGACGAGTGGCTTGAGTGGGTTTTAGAGCTGCTATCGATAGCTTTGGGAGCGGAGCTTAACTCTGTGACTTTTCCCCCGTTCTTGCTTAGAGAGCTTGCTGAGCGGAACGTGGTTAGGCGTGCTGTGGTCTTTCTTGATGGGCAGATAACGGGTGCTCCGGGGCTGAGCAGGGTAGTTGTAGAGGGGGAGAACGTTGTTAAGGGGGCTGAGAAGCTTAGGTCGCGGCAGGAGCTGAACTTTTGGTCTGCTGGGCCTCTCCTTGAGATAGAGACTGACATGTTTATGTTCTCGTCTAGCGGGCGGGTCAAAATTAAAGATGGGAAAGGAATGTTTGGGGTGAAAGAAATGCTACGGCTCATTGAGGATATATTAAAATCCCAGGAGAACGCTTAATGCTAACTCCGGCAATTAAGGGACATTCAGTGAATGCGTTAATTATTGATGCTATTTAAGTGTTTTAGGGTGAAACGATGTTGCTAACTTTTGCAGCGGAGGAGGGATTATCCAAAAATTTTTATTACTTTGAATTTAAATTTCAGTATCAGAGTGAAACGGTTGAGGCTTTCCTGCTATATTGCAGTAAGCGAGTGATGGAGGTTTTGTTTTGGAAAGGGTGAAGACAGGAGTTGAAGGGCTTGACAGGATTCTTGGCGGAGGAGTTCCTAGAGGCTCAAGCGTGCTGGTGACTGGCGGCACAGGCACAGGAAAGACGACGCTTTCAATGCAGTTCCTTATGGAGGGATTGCAGAACGGCGAAAATTGCCTTTTGGTGACGTGTGAGGAGGAGCCGCGCAGGCTCTACATGGAGATGAAGCAGCTCGGATGGGATTTTGAGAAATTTGAAAAAGATGGGAGGCTCATCGTGATAGATGCGGCAAGCACTAAGGCCGGCATGCCAACTGCCACCACGTACAAGGACTTTCAGCCGAGGAGCGCCAACATAGACATGGATTTAGTTGTGCTCATAGGCAAGGCGATAAGGGAGTACAATGTGAAGAGGGTTGTCCTTGACTCTGTGCCAGCTTTAGCCTTAAGGGTTGGGAAGCCGGAAGCTCTAAGGGAACTACTTTTCAGAGTGTACTCTATGCTGGAGAGGTTCGATTGCACAAGCTTCGTCGTAACTGAGATACCGGAGGGAGAAGGCTTCCTCAGCAGGTATGGCGTGGAAGAGTTTCTCTCAAGCGGAGTAATAAAGCTCTCCCTTCAGAGGGAAGGAGGCAAGTGGGTTAGGAAGATACAGGTGGTAAAGATGCGGGGAACAAGTCATGACCTCAACGAACATGTCTTCGAAATAACAAAGGAAGGAATAAAGCTTAAGGATTAACGCGAGACGCTTTCTCCTCTTAGGTGAAGACTAATGGAAAAAGGTAATGTTGAGGAGGCATTGAAAGAGGAGGAAACTGTTAAGAGTGGGGTAAATGGTTTAGATGACCTCTTTGGTGGAGGGTTTGACCCGGGAAGCGTTATTCTTCTATCTGGCCCCCCGGGCTCCGGTAAGAGCGTAATGTCGGCTCAGTTTATTTATAATGGAGCGGTGAAGTATGGTGAGGCTGGGCTTTACGTGAACTTCAGTGAGAGCAGAGGCGACTTTATGAGGAACATGGCGAGATTTAGAATGGACTTTAACCGTCTCGAAGAAGAGGGACTTTTCAGGTTTATTGATGCCTATAACGTTTTCAATAGAAGAAGCCTGGATCTTATACTCTCCCACGTGTTAGACGAGCTCGCATCCCTCAGAGTTAGGAGGATGGTGCTAGACTCTGTAAACTCCGTTGCGGCAATGATGGATAAAGATGAGCTTAGAGGCTTCATAGCCGCTACCATTCTAGGCATCTGTAAAGTCAACAAGGTCACATGTATACTTATAAGCAACCAGCTCAAGGAAGTGGCTGATGTTAAGCTCGCCGAGCTAGCATTCATGTGTGACACAGTAATAAACCTTGAAGCAAAACTGATAGGGGATACTGTTGAAAGGTTCCTCATTATAAATAAGGCGAGGGGGAAAAATCCTATTGCTTCGAGGGCGGAGTACATTATAACGGATCGAGGAGTAGAGGTTTTTGCGCCCATAGTAAGGCTTCCCGCAGAAAGAGGACGGCTGGATGGTTACGTGGGCATAGGGCATCCGGAATTCGACGAGAAGGTGTTGATGGGGGGCGTTAGGAGGGGGACCGTGACGCTCATCTCTGGGCCGGGAGGAACAGGGAAAAGATTTTTGCTAGTCGAGTTTGCCGCTTCAAGTGTTCTCAGGGGAGAGAAGACGCTTTACGCAACGTTTAGGGATCTGAGGAGGGTGGAGGAGTCCTTCATAAACCGGGGATACGATGTTAAAGAACTTGAGAAGAGGGGGATGCGATTCGTCGAGTTTTCACCTTTTAGAGTTACCCCTGGGATTATTCTGCTCACGCTGAAGGAGACGCTGGACGATTTCCAACCCAGTATGGCGGCTGTAGAAGAGGTGGCATCTTTGAAGTGGCTTCCTAGGGAGGATTATTATCGGTTGATAAACAAGATGGCAGCCCTCTTTAAGGATTATGGTGTAACTGTTATGATGAGCTCCGAGAGTAATGTAGACGTAAGAGAGACTGACGAGTTTAGGGCGGCTGACAATGTGATCTCTGTTTGGAGTGAAAGAGAGGGGAACGAAGCGGTCAGAAAGGTTTGCGTCGTTAAAATGGAGGGGAGAACCCATTATGAGAAAGTAAGAAAACTTACTTATGAAGGGGGGGTTAGGGTTGCTGAGCTTTACGAATATTGAGAAGGGAGTGCAGAATGGGGGGTGAAGC
>JAHLWW010000119.1 GCA_019057715.1 Candidatus Jordarchaeum sp. JNZ_1113 | reverse complement strand
CCTCTGTTGTCCATATCATTGCTGTTATGTCTCTTGCGAGCTGCCAGTTTAGCATTGCCAGGTCAGTCCAGAACTTGAGGCATGACTTGACAACCCTAAAAGCCTGAGGGCTTGTCCTGTCTATTACTTCCAGTGCAAGTTTGCGGGCTTCACCTTCAACATCGTTGTCCTCGACTACTCTGTTCACGAGTCCAAGCTGGTAGGCTTCCTCGGCGCTCAGTATGCGCGCTGTGAACAGGAGTTCTCTAGCCCTTTTTTCTCCAACTATTAGGGGGAGCATCTGGGCGCCTCCTCCCATAGCTGTGGAGCCTACCAGGAGCTCGGGTTGCCCGAACCTAGCTGATCTTCCAGCTACGACGAGGTCGCACATCATGACCAGTTCGTTTCCCCCAGCGACGCATGCCCCCTTGACGGCGGCGACGACTAGCTTACCTGTCTCCCTCACGAGCTCGAGAAGGCTCCAGTATGCTTTAAGCCACCTTAACCCGTCCTCAAAGCTTTTCCCCATTATTTCTTTCAGGTCTGCTCCAGCGCTGAAAGCGTTTCCCTCACCAGTAATGATGATCGCGCACACTTTGCTGTCCCTGTCTGCTTCGGCAAGGGCATCATGGAGCTCCTTGAGCATTTCCAAGTGGAGGACGTTTAGCCTCTCAGGGTAGTTCAGTTTCACCCACGCTATCCTTTCGTCTTCGTCCCTCTCGAGCCTAACCTTCATTCCTTCTCCCTCCTCCTACTTTGAGGAAGTCATACCAGCCACCCATACTGCCCGGCTTCGTCCTCCTATCTCCAAGGTATCCTGAAACAACAAGCCTCTTAAGGGAGATGGGTGGAGTGTAACGCTCCTCCCTCGTTTCAGCGTAAAGGTACTCGCCTATGTGGAGCATGGTGTCTAAGCCGATCAGGTCCATTAGTTCGAATGGGCCCATCGGGAAGCCGAATGCTAACTTGCACATCTCGTCTATCTCCCTTATGCCCGCCACTCCAGCCTCGAAGAGCCGTATCGCCTCCATAAGCCAGCAACATATGAACCTCGTTGTGAAGAAACCGGGAACATCCATAGCCTCGATCGGCGTCTTCCCCAATCTCTCTGCCAGTTCCACCGTTAGTTTGAACGTTTCGTCCGATGTTAGCGCTCCTCTGACGACTTCTATAAGCCTCATAACTGGCGCCGGGTTAAACCAGTGCATACCTATGAACTTGTCCTTTCTTTTAACGGAGGATGCGAGATCGCTTATGAGTATGCCGGACGTGTTGGAAGCGAAGACCGTCTCCTCCTTGCAGACGGAGTCCAGCTCCGAGAAAACTTTCTTCTTCAGGCTAGCATCCTCGGGCACGGCCTCTATAAGAAAGTCCACCTCCTTCAGATCCAAGATGGACGTCGTCGGCTTAATTCTGCTCATCACTTCTTCAGCTTCTTTCTCGCTCATCTTCCCTTTCTGAACCAGCTTGTCCAAGCCAAACGGCCCCGACCTTATAAGCTTAAGCGCTTTCTCGAGAATTTCGGCACTCACATCGACAAGTACCACCTCATACCCTCTTCTAGCACAGACTTGAGCTATGCCGTGCCCCATCACGCCGGCCCCAACCACTCCCACAATTCTCACATCATCAACCCTCAATGGTTCCACCTCCATCCGCCACAAAAGCAAACGAGATCTATCGCGGAAGCCGTTTTTTAATGTTCTCTCCGACTCCTCTCATCGAGAAGCATCATGAAGAGTGGCTGAAGCCAGCACGGCGCTGAGACTTTCCCTTAGTGAGGAAACTCTTTTATGGTCGGAGGACTCTATGACGGATATACGCTTTTGAGTGCTGGGAAGGGAGGTGGTTGGTGTGCCTCGTGAAGGGCATGTTAGCCTTGAGGACTTGAACTGGGAGTTTGGTTGCAGTACGGATGAGGGGGCTCTTCACCTCTTCACGGAGGAGGAGAACAAGTTCAGAGTGGAGTTTAGGGAGTTCGTGAAGAAAGATGTTTTGCCTGTCGCCGACAGGATCGATAAGGAAAGGAACTTCGACTTAATACATGAAGCCGTGAGGAAGATGGGGAGGGCTGGTTACATCGGCGTCTCGTTTCCAAGGGAGGTTGGAGGGTGGGGGAAGGGGCTGGTTTACCAAGTGATAATTGGAGAGGAACTCTCGGCGGCAAGCTACGCTGTAGCTGTGACGTATGGCGCCTCCGCTGTGCTCTACGCTATGCCCATAGTGAGGTTTGGAACAAGAGAGCAGAAGGAGAAGTTTCTCAAGCCGATAATGAAGGGGGAGGAGCTTGGTGCGATAGCAATAACCGAGCCGACGGGGGGAAGCGACGCGATAGGAGGAATGCAGACGAGAGCGGTGAAGAAAGGTGCATACTACGTGATAAATGGTGAGAAGAGATTCATAACGAATGGGAGCAGAGCTAACTACATTCTGCTCTACGCTGTCACCAACCCTGACGTTAAGAGGCATCAGGGAATAAGCGCCTTTATAGTACCAACTGACATTGAGGGATTTAAGGCGGTTAAGGATTACGAGCTCCTTGGAAGGCTCGGCTCGGTCAACAGCCACCTCGTGTTCAAGGATTGTAAGGTGCCGGAGGATAACCTTCTCGGAGAGGAGAACGGGGGCTTGAAGGTGCTCATGGAGGGGCTTGACAGCGAGCGGACGTTCACTTCAAGCCAGTACGTTGGCATCGCGCGTTCAGCATTCGAGATAGCCACAAAGTACGCCGCGGAGAGAGTACAGTTCAAAAGGCCCATAAGGGAGTTTGAGGGTGTGAGCTTCAAGATAGCAGACATGTACGCGAACATTGAGGCGGCGAGGCTCATGGTTTTAAGGGCTGCCAGAATGATAGATAGCGGGCTCAGCGCCACAAAGGAGGTGGCGGCGGCTAAGTTTTTCTCGGCAGACATGGCCGTGAAGGTTTGCTTGGACGCCGTCCAGATTGCAGGAGGGATAGGCATGACGAAGGAGTACCCGCTGGAAAGGTATCTGAGGGATTCGAAGATGGGGCAGATAGGCGCCGGGACCTCTGAAGTGCTGAGGTACCTTGTTCAGCGAGAAATATACAGGAAAGTGGTGGGTGGCTGACTATCTTCCCTGGAACAATGGCTCCCTTTTCTCGATAAAGGCTCTTACACCCTCCTCGTAATCCTTCGTCTTGGCAGACTCAACCTGCATTTTTCTTTCTTCTTCGAGATGCTGCCTTATGTCTGTTGCCCGCGTGGCTTGTTCGAGAAGCTTTTTCGTCCTAGCCAGCGCAAGAGCTGGGCCCATAGCAAGGAGCTTAGCGAGCTTCATAACTTCCTCCATCAACTTTTCGTGTGGAACAACCCTGTTCACTATTCCGAGCTGGAAGGCTTCTTGAGCGTCCACCGTCCTTCCAGTATAAAAGAGCTCGCCCGCCTTTAATGGGCCTATGAGTCTCGTCAGCAGGTATGTGCCTCCCATTCCAGGTATGAGGCCGAGCCTCACGAAGCTCTGAGCGAACTTAGCGTTGTCCGAGGCCACAACAATATCGCAGGCTATGGCTAAGTTGAAGGCTGCGCCCATAGCTGGCCCGTTAACCGCCGCTATCACTAGTTTACTCATTTCTCTTATTTTGAGGGACACTTTGTAGAGTGGCTCTGTCAGCCGGTCCATGAATTCACCCGGCTGCCCCTCCTCGATCGACTTGAACATCCCCTTAACGTCTCCGCCTGCGCTGAAGGCTCTCCCTTCCCCTGTGATGACCACAACTCTCACCGATTCATCCTCCTCGCACCTTCTAAGGCACTCAAGTAATTCGCGTGCAACCTGTTCGTCAAGAGCATTAAGCTTCTCAGGGCGACTTAAAGTTATAACAGCCACACCATCCTCAACGTTAAACCTCAAAGACTCATACTTCAACTTGGAAACCTCCAGCAAAAGGTGATAAACAAATTACTGAGCGGGGTTATTAGAGTTCCTCTCCATGATCAAATAAGCACGGGAGCGTACAATCCAAGTCAAGTTTCGCAATCCAAAAAACGAAACTAATGGAGAAGAAAAACATAAAAGCCAGTTAACTGGTCGGCTTCAATGTGACTACAATTGTAGCGTGCTCTAGCTTCTTTCTTTTTTCCTTCCCTAAAATTTAGGGGGGAAGAGCTCTGTTAGCCTAATAATTTTTAAACCCAGAGACTTAACATAGTCCTTAACCGATGCCTTAAGTAGGTGCCTGTCCTCAGTCAGCATGTTTCTAGAGTAAAGCACAGCTACTGCCAGGTTTACGGCGTCCGAAGCATAAAGGTCCAGGTCTACTTCTAGGTCTCTCGCCTTATCTAACAAGCCAGATAGGGGCGCGGCTTCCATAAAGCCCAGGCTAGCCATTTCTCTAAGTAGATTGTATGCCTGAAGGATTTTCGTTTTAGGGTAATTTGCTTTCACCAAGGCTCTGACAACTTCCAGGTAAGTCCACTCCGAGATTATGAGGGTGAACTTTGCTGAGAGGGTTTCGTCGCGCAACCTTAAGGCTTCCCTCTCGTGTTCCTCTCCAACCCTAAACCACTTCACGATAACGGACGAATCAACGCATATCTCCATCCTAGCGCTCATCTCCTTCCTCATGAGACCCGACAACTATTTCTGTTAAGCTTGGCATTCCCTCCGTTCCTTCCCTAACCTCGTTAAATCGTTTTATCAGCTCATCGGTCTTGTATTGCTTTATTAGTAACTGTAGGGCTTTCGAGAAGGCTTCGGTCTTGCTGCTAAAATATCCTTTCCTAACAAGGTCCTCCACTTCCTTAACCATTTTTTCGTCAAGCTTCAAGTTTACTTGAACTCTAGCCATTTAGTATACCTCCAAAATAAAGATGTAAGGTATAGATTAAAAGTGTTTCTGTCAGCTATGTGAAGACGTTAAGGTCCACGTTTCTCTTTGAAATTAACAGCGGCTTTTTAAGGCGAGTTGACGGCTGTGAGTGTGGAGGTGCAGTTATGGCTAGCAGGATACTCAGCGGAGAGGTTGATTGTTGCGCTGCCATCGTTGTGCTGGATGGATGCAGCATTAGGGCGCTTAAGAGGGCGCATACTCCCGTGATCGATGAAATAGCCAGGTTAGGTGTTGCCACATTTAAGTGCCGCTCTGTTGCTCCGACCGCTACTTATACGGGGCACGCCTCCATTGTTACCGGCACCGCCCCTAGTGTTCACGGCATTGTAGGAAATTTCTACTATGATAGGGAGCAGAGGAAGGTGGTGTGGTTCGACGTTGACGACGTTAACGCTCATCTTGATGCGGCAACGCTCTTTGAGGCGGTGGAGGCTGGAGGATGCGTTGGTGAGCCGGTTACGAGGGGGGCGAGGTTTGTAGTGCCCAAGGAAGAAGTTCAGGCTAGAGACGTGTGGGAACAGGACGCTTACGCCATAACGATGGCGGTGAAGATTGTTGAGGAGGAGAGACCTGTCCTGCTCGTTGTGAACCTGCCGGGGGTAGATGGGGTCGGAGAGAGGTATGGCGCTTCTAGCAGAGAGGCTTCCAGGATACTTGAGGAGGACGACAAACTGATCGGGAAGCTGCAGGATGCTTTAAGGGAGTGTTATGATGATTACTTGCTCGTGGTGACAGCGGATCACGGTATGACCGACGTGAAGGAGAACGTCAATCTTGAGGAAGAACTGGACGGGCTTGACCCGGTGGTTTGCACATCCCACAGATTCGCCCACATATACTTGAAAGACGTGATGGAGGCTAAAAGGCGCCTCGAGAAAGACGGGCGGCTTAGCTTGGTTCTTACTCATAGTGAAGCTGAAAGGCTTTCTCTTCATAACCCTCGGTCTGGAGACTTAATGGTTGCCGCTAGGCCGGGATACGAGCTCAGCAAACAGAGCCTCAGGGGGAGTCATGGTGGCCTAACTAGGGATGAAATGCTTGTTCCGCTGGTGGTGAATAAGCCGGAGTACGCTGACTTGGTCCGGGATTGGGCCTCGATAACTGATGTTGTATTAATTGTTAGAAGGTACCTTGTCGAGAGAAGGTGTGTTAAGGAAGCTATGCGTCTGCTCAGCGGTGTTGACCCGGCTCACGGATGGAGGCACGTTGAGAGGGTCCTTGCGTGCTCTACGCGCCTGGCTTTGAAG
>JAHLWW010000118.1 GCA_019057715.1 Candidatus Jordarchaeum sp. JNZ_1113 | reverse complement strand
GCCCTGAGAACGACGCCTATCTTCTTTCCTGCTGTGAGCTCCACAACGTTCTCGCCCGTCAATATCTTCGCTAAGTCGTCCAGAACTTCGTCGTCCGTCTCCTCAAGAAGGTTTCTGAGGGCTAACATTTGACTGAACTCGTGTCCATACTTCTCTCTCCAAAGAGACTCATACTTCGAAAGGGACTTCTCGCTCACGTCGCCGTTCTCTATGCACTCAACAGCAACTTTTCCAGCTATGCTGCCACAAACCATAGCGTAGCCTATGCCTCCCCCCGTTATTGGGTGAACCTGTCCCGCAGCATCGCCGACAAGCATGAGCCCGTCAGCAACGTTCTTGGCGTTGGGCCCCCCTAATGGTATAGCTCCAACCCTAAACTCGATGGGCTTAGCATCTTTACATAACTCCTTTCCTCGCGGGTTGTTCTTTATGAAGTCCATTAGGTACCCATAGGCAGTCTTCTCGCCCATACCTGCACCAATCCCTATGCCGACGTTAGCCCTATTCTCGCTTTTGGGGAAAACCCACACGTAACCTCTCGGGGCAACATTACGACCCAAGTAGAACTCCATGAGGTCTACGTCTTCAATGTTGACACCTACCATCTCGAACTGGGCGCTGGTGTCAAGGTCGCGGGGCTTAATGAACTTCCTTAGGCCTGAGATGCGGGCAACAGTGCTGTTAACGCCGTCCGCCCCTACTACTACTTCCCCCCGAACTTCAACCTTCTCCCCGAAGCAGCGGGCGACAACCCCTGAAACCTTGCCGTCCTCGTAAATTAAGTCAACCACGTTCGCCCCCACCATAACGTCGGCGCCAAGGTCGCAGGCGCGTGCAAGTAGCTCCTTGTCGAAGACACGCCTATCCACAATGTACCCTTCAGCCTCGCTTTTAGCGTAGACCACAGGCGTCAAGTTTGGACTGAATATCTTGAACCCCCTTATCGGGTTCAAGACGGCTCTTTTCGGGACATCTATCTCGGCGAGACTTGGGCCAGTTTTTCCTATAGCTTCACCACACTGAACAGGTACACCCACGTTGGTTTTTCTGTCGAGAATCATAACCTTGCCGCCAGCCTTCAGAGCAGAGATTGCCGTTGACGTGCCGCCGGGTCCAGCCCCAACAATAACCAAGTCGTAATTCAAGCTCATCCACCTCCAACTACTTTGTTTCAACAGTTATAGCGCCCACGGGACACACACTCGCGCAAACACCGCAATTGTTGCACAGGTTAGAGTCAACGGTTAACCCCCTCTCAGATACACTTATGGCTCCTCTGGGGCATACGGAAGCACAACCAGAGCAAACACCACAAAGCTCATCATTAACTCTCAAGCAGGAACACCTCTCCGAGCGCTAAACGGTAAGAATCAATGATGCTAAAATTCCTTTAAAGGCTTTCTAGAACTATACACTGAGGCTCAAAAATATAGCAAGGAAAAAGTAGAAGATGGAAGGTTTATTTTATGTTTGAGCGCCTTTAGCTATCGCGTATAGACCAAATATTCCCAGCACGAGGCTCGCCGCTACTATGACGTCTGAGTAGTAGACGTAGATCGTGTTGCCTGTTGGAAGCACGCTGTTAAGGAAGAAGCCACCATATTGCGCCTTTATCGCCCATATGACAGTATCCATCGTGGTGTTTGTCCCGTAAATTGTTGGGAGAGTGATCGTTGAAGGTAGTATTCCAAGGTCAACCATTGTTGTCACGTTGTATATAAGGTGCTGCTGGGAGTATGCCATAAAGAACAAGACTGCAGCTACGATCACGGCGATTAATCCAGCTAATACTATTCCGGCTTTCAAGGGAACGCTCTCCTCCCTTCAACCATTTTGAGACTTAACTATGTTTTTCTTCCTTATTTACTTTGCTATCGCTACAACCAATCAAGAAGCAGAAAGGATCACTGTGAAGCTTGTTTGGCTTAAGTGTGGCCCGCCATGGAGGACACTATGGATCATCGCTTGGCCATTTTGCTCCCCGTGCACTCTGTGGCGGGCCATTAATGATCTTGCCCCGAAAGTTAAGATATATTTTTTGTTGGGCTACCTGCTTCTAGCGAAGAAGAGCTTTTCCAGCGTCTGTCTAGTTTCTTCCGGTGTTCCGCTCACCTCCGCCACTATGAGCTGTGTTTCGTTTATGAGCTGTGATGCCATATTTAGGATCTGCCTGTTCACAGGGGTGTCCGTGTAGGGGTGATGGTCCCAGAACATTGGCGCCGCCCTCAAGCTTTCCGGTGTGAAGTCCTTTATTTTTGGATGAAGGAAGCTTACGTGGAGCTCGGCGATACGTAAACCTTTGAGGTTTAAGCTTTCGAGTGGGACACTCCTGTAGGCGCAGTTAACCGCCAAGTGACCGAGGTCTAGAAGGAGCGGCACGACCCTTGACAGAAGCAAAAGTTCATTCTCGTCAGCTCCTACTGCTGGCGACCTCTCATCCGCCCCGTAAATGTTTTCGACAGCAAGACTGCCATGCCGAGCCACGTTCCGCATTAACTCACAGAACGTCCTTATGTTTTCTAGGCACTTCTCGAACGGGAGCAGATTTCCTTTAATTGTGAAGTCACTTGGACCCTTTATCTTCCCTCTCAACCCTGCGTGAACCCCATAAACGCTCCAAGACCCGAGCATGTTCTCCATACGTTTAATCATCTTAGTAGCCATCTTGGCTGCGGGCTTAGGGTCAGCTGCCGGTTCCATCATGAATGCTTCCTCCCCCGGCATAAGAGCTGGAAGGTTATGGATGGTTAGAATGGAGCCGCCTAGGACGCTGCAGAGCATCCTGTTATGCTCCACGCTGCCTATTCCGAGCTCGTATCCATCTACGTATCCCCTCACTTTAAGCAGTTCCTCCAGAGTATGCTTAGCGGTAGATATCAGTAGCAAGAAGAAACCCCCATAGTGAAAGGAGCTCTGCTGCTAACATTCAAGGGGGAGGGCATTAATGTTTTTTCTTTTATTTTTATGCGGAAAAGTGGCGGCAAGTGTCTAAAAAAGACGCCATGAACAGATTAGAAGGTTAAACAAGCAATCTGTTCATTTTAGCCTTTTAGGAGGAGAGCCTGCAGTAACTTTGAAGGTTGAAGAGTTAAATATTTTCAAGATTTTAGGGTAAAGGAAAAAAGGGGTTTATGTTTTCGTGGGGTATGTGATTAAGCGGTGCCTGCTTGGTGGTCTGGGAGATGTATGAGGAAGACGAAGTGATTGCGTGTGTTAGGCTAGAGGATGGAGAGGTTAGAGTTTACCCTTTAGGCAGGGAGGAAGCTCACAGAGCTAATGTGCCTCACATAGTGGTCAGGGTTTTGGGCTTTAGCGAGGACGGGTTAATTCTCGTCCAGAAGAGGTCTAAACTTAAGAGGAGTAACCCTGGAAGGTATACGGATACGGCTTCCGGCCACGTTTCCCCTAAAGAGGCGTTAAGCCCTGATGGGCTTTTTAAGGCTGCTGAGCGGGAGCTGATTGAGGAGATGGGGGTTCGCGGTAGGCTGTCCTTTTTCATGGGTCCGCTTTACGACGAGGACGACAACGAAGTGAACTACGTCTTCTTAGCACTAGTTGGAGGGGTGCCGAGTTTTAGTGACGAGGTGGATGCTGAGGGAAGTGGGTTTATGACGCCTGACAGGCTGAGGGCAATGCTCTCCTCTGAGGACTTCGTCCCGATGGCTAAAGCGTTGTGGCAACGTTTCCTAGAAAAGTACCCTGAAAGGGACGATATTAGAGAGTTGGCGTTAGGATTCGTGGAGGGAGGTGGGCGAGACATTTTGGAGAGGGCGGTGAGCGAGGAATTGAGATCCCTGCTGATTCGGATGGGCGGATTCAAGGGGGAGTCACTCGAAGACGGATGATGATTAGGTTCTAACATTTTTAGGTGGAGTTTTTGGTTGTGGATTGTGTTTTTGTGGCGTACTTAGGCTTAGAAACTTAAGTTTAAATAATTTAGAGAACGTTGTTACATTGTAGAAGGTTATGGAGGCTTCATATTTGGTTAGCGATGTTGCCTTGAATGAGCCTGGGAAGCGCGTTCTGCTTTTAGGTAACGAGGCTGTCGCGAGGGGTGCTCTAGAGGCTGGCGTAGGGCTTGCTTCCGGCTACCCAGGTACTCCTGCCTCAGAGGTCTTAGACACGCTTGTTGAGGTGGCGAGGGAGTTTCCGGGGCTTGTCGCCCAGTATTCCACTAATGAGTATGTAGCTTTGGAGACCGCTATAGGCGCTAGCTGGAGTGGTGTCCGCGCGCTCTGCGCCATGAAGATGGTTGGTATGAACGTCGCCTCAGACCCGCTCTTTACACTGTGCTACTGTGGCGTTGGACCTGGAGGAGGACTGGTGATAGTTAATGGTGGAGACCCGAGCTGTATTTCGAGCACCAACGAGCAGGATAACAGGTACTACGGCTTACACGCCCACATGCCTGTGGTTGAGCCCTCGAATCCGCAAGAGTGCAAGGACTTTACTTCCACGGCTTTCAGCATTTCCGAGGAGTTTGACGTGCCGGTTATGCTTAACATGACCGCCAGGACCAGCCATTCTCTCGGCCCAGTCGTCCTCGGAGAGTTAAAGCCTCCGAAGGAGGAGGGGTATTTCGTGAAAAACTGGGGCAAGTATTTCAGTGCCCTGGTGATAGCGGTCTCTAACAAGCAGAAGCTTCTTAGGAACATGGCTCGGCTGGCGGGGGACTATGCTTACAGGACGCCGCTGAACAGGGTCCTTGAGGGGAGTAGGAAGATTGGTATAGTGACGTCCGGCGTCTCATACAACTACACTCTTGAGGCGCTTGACATGTTAAAGCTTTACGACGTGCCGATACTTAAGCTTGGCATGGTTTACCCGTTATCCAAGAAGCTGGTGGCGGAGTTCGCCGAGAACCTTGAAAAGATCGTGGTTATGGAGGAGCTTGAAGGCTTCTTGGAGGATGAACTTAAAAAGATCGCCTATGACGAGGGGTTAAGCGTCAAGATAGTCGGGAAGGAGTTGTTCTCTCCTGCAGGCGAGCTGAGCGTTGATGACGCGCTCGTCGCTTACAGCAAGGTTTTCGGAGTTGAGTTGCCCATAAACCCTCAGGAGCTGGCGTTGAAGACGCTTGGCTTCAGCAGCCTCCTCATGATGAGGACGCCTGGCTTCTGCCCCGGCTGCTCTCACAGGGCGACACTATACGCGATAAAAAAGGCCGTTGAGGGCAAGGGCTACGATATCGTTTGGGGAGGGGACATAGGCTGCTACGCCAACGCTTCTCTTCCGCCCTTTAACATGAGTGACTTTATGGTCTGCATGTCAGCCGGTATAAGCATAGCCTCCGGGATAAGCTTTAAGAGCAAGAAGCAGAAGGTTGTGGCCTTCATTGGGGACTCAACCTTCTTCCACACGGGGATGCCGGCTGTGCTTAACGCTGTGTGGAACAAAGCAGACATACTCATAGTCGTGATGGATAATGGGTGGACAGCCATGACAGGGCACCAGCCTCACCCGGGAACAGGGCTCTCCGCTACAGGCAAAGCTAAGGCGGTGGACATCGCTGAGGTCTGCAAGGCGCTGGGCGCCGACTACGTGAGGGTGGTTGACCCCTTCAACTTAAAGCAGGCGATATCGGTGTTCGACGAGGCGTTCAAGCGAAGCGGCGTTAGGGTTGTGGTTTCAAGGCAGGAATGCGTGCTCCAAGCGAAGAGAAGAGTGAGGGAAATTGAGGCGGAGAAAAAGAGAAAGGGTATTGAGGAGTTCTACGAGGTGGCAGAGCACATATGCATATTCTGTGAGGAGTGCTTGAAGGCTTTTGGTTGCCCAGCGATAGTGGCAGGCGAGTTCGAAGGCAGGAAGGTTTCAAAGATAGACCTCGGCAGATGCGTCAACTGCTCCGTCTGCAAGCAGCTCTGTAAGGGATGCGCCATAACTCACACGAAAATATGGAGGAATACCTCAATTCTAGAGGAGGCGAAGGCATGAAGAAGGTTAACATCTTGATTGCTGGAGTTGGCGGCCAAGGAGTGATGACAATAGGAATGCTTCTAAAGTATGCAGCGGTGAAGGCGGGCATCATGGTTGGCGGGACGGAGACGAGGGGGGCGTCACAGAGAGAGGGGTCAGTCAACAGCCACGTGAGGTTCGGCGTCCTTGAGCCTGGAGAGGAGTATGATGAGAGACGCGGAATCCACGCCTCCCTCATCCCGTCTGGAACAGCTGACCTGCT
>JAHLWW010000117.1 GCA_019057715.1 Candidatus Jordarchaeum sp. JNZ_1113 | reverse complement strand
CTCCAATCGAGAGTCGGCTTCGCAGGAATGATCAAAATCCCCCTAGAAATAGGCTCCCCAATGTACAACTTCACGATAACCGAACTAAAAATTTCACCGTCACAGGTTAACGTAAGCTTCTCCTTCACGAACAAGTTTCAGTCATACCAGCTTGAATTCACGTCATACATACTGGACCCCGACGGCGATAAAATAACAGATGTCGCTTCCTACTCTAAAACCGTTCCCTTAGGAGACTTCAACGACACCATAACCTATACGTTAACTGCACCTCCCTCCCCGTCTACGGGAGACTACACTGTGGTTCTCAATTTTACTAAGCCGTTCGTCTTCGTCTGGCCTGTGAAGTATCATGTTTCGTGAGGGGTGGTTATGGGAGCGGCTAAGGCTGTGGTTAAAGGCTTCATCTTCATGTTTTTCGGCGTTCTGGGTTACGTTGTCGTGCCATTGTGGCTTCTCAACTTCGCTCAGCAGTTGCTGTCAAGGTGGGGTGTGTTCTACCCGTTTAGCCCGGTTCCACTGGTGCTTTTCGGCGTTACCGCTGCCGGCACGTTCTTCTTGTTAGGCTTGTTTAAGGGGGAGTGTGTGGGGCACGGCCTGGCAGGTGTGGCTAGGAGCCTCGTCACAGCGCTGTGGATTGCATCCTTCCCAGGGATACTGCTCGTTAACCTTTTTTACCCTATGGAGTTCTTCATTAGGGGAATCAGCCTTGTGGCCATCTTAGACGTTAATGGCGTCATAATGCTTTTGTCTTACGTCGTGGCGGCGACCGCCCTGATATACGTCGTGGAGGTAGCCATAGGGCTAAGAAAGAAAGAATACTTAGTTTACTCGTAGCGCTTCCTTCATTATTTCAAAGGAACGCTGGCGCCACATCATCTTCTTTCTTTTTCTTGGTGTTAGTGTCGTTGCGCAGTAATCCTTTAAAGTTCGAGTTTTACACGTGTTCATGGTGGTCTCATTGGTTTCTGGGCTGGGCTACGATTTCCCTCCATTTAGGCCTCCGTCTGAAGCTGAGAGTATTCTTTTGAGGGCTACTCGGGGTTGCCCGTGGAACAAGTGTGCCTTCTGCGTGATGTATAAAGGTATGCGTTTCTCTCGTAGGCCGCTCGAGGACATTAAGAGGGATATTGTGGCTGCTAGGGGCATTTTCGGCCTGCGCCCAACTATGTTCATCGGGGACAGTAACTCCCTCGTGATGAAGACCGAGGAACTGCTTGATGTTTTGAGGTTTGCCCGTGAGGTGTTTCCGGGGTTGAGGAGGATCACGAGTTACGCTAGGGCTAAGACCATACTTCGTAAGCCGCTGGAGGACCTTGTAGCGCTGAGGGAGGCTGGCTTAACTAGGTTGCATGTAGGTCTTGAGACGGGCGATGACCATCTTCTGAAGTACATGTGTAAGGGCATTACGGCGAGCGAAATGGCGGAGGCTGGAAGAAAGGCGATGGAGGCGGGCTTCGAGCTCACAGAGTACG
The DNA here is from genome assembly GCA_019057715.1 of Candidatus Jordarchaeum sp. JNZ_1113. Classification (GTDB taxonomy): domain Archaea; phylum Asgardarchaeota; class Jordiarchaeia; order Jordiarchaeales; family Freyrarchaeaceae; genus DTBI01. The sequence continues at coordinate 4,769 of JAHLWW010000117.1, read as the reverse complement.
TGATCCTCGGCTTGGGTGGAAAGGATAGGTGGGAAAGGCACGCCTCGGAGACCGCTAACGTGCTGAACAAGATAAACCCGACGTTCATAAGAGTTCGAACACTAGTTCCAATACCAGGAACCCCCCTACATGAAAGAGTTGTTAGTGGGGAATTCAAAGTCTCATCACCACTCGAGGTGCTCAAGGAGACAAGGCTCCTAATTGAAAGACTCAAAGTTTCAAGCTGGTTTCTAAGCGACCACGTATCAAACTACCTACCGGTAAATGGGAAGTTGCCGGACGAAAAAGAAGACCTTCTTAACTTTTTAGGCATTCACATAGACATACTGGAATCAGACCCCGAGTTGGGGCGTACCCTTCTCCAGCCGGAACACCTCAGACAACGCCTATAAAACGAGACAAGGATCAAATATCAACAACATTTAGTGTGCCACACTCAAACGTGGGCTTAACACGCTTCGAACCGCAACTTTTTCGTCGCTCAACGCTTGATTTTGCTACCCTATTGTTTTTCTGAACCCAAGTTACTATTAAGCTTCCTTTTTTGCTAAGGCTCTTATCTCTTCAAGTTTTTCGAACATATCTTGCTGAAACTCGCTAAACACCTCAAACCTCTTTTTCATTTCATCGGCCAGCCTCCTCAAAACAGCGCTCTCAAGCACCTCCGTAACCCTGAGGAAGTACTGCAGCTTATCCATCTGCATCCTGCTAGCGTCAGCAGCCTCGTTTAGCTCCATCATCGCCTGCGAGGCGGCGAAGGCGACGTCCCTCGGAGACAGCTCCTTGGGGATCAGCTCCTCAACTTTTTTCCCTTGAATGGTCTCCTTCAACTTTTCTAATCCGTCCTCAACGTTACTCCAAACCATGAAGAAAACAGTTTTCAAGTATCTTATGGTGGCCTCATGAGCTTCCCTCCACTTTTCCAGAAAATCCTTAGTTCCCATCGATAACTCCTCCATAGTCGTGGATACTTCACTTTCCCTCTCGACGCCCAGCTTAGAGGTCACTTGGCTAAGCGTCTCCTCAATACTTCTCATGAGCGGCCTTAAAGTATCAAGCAAATCCTTCACTGCCTCGACGACCTCCTCGTTGCTTCCGCTTTCAATTTTTTCCAGTAAAAAATTTAAGTGCTCCACACATCTATCCCAGCAATCAGCCTGCTTCGTGACCTTAAAGATTAGTTCCGACAGAAACTTGGATTCAACTACTTCTGCCTCCTTCCTCAGCTCATCTAAAGAGAACCCCTTAAGCGTCATATCTATGGAGGGAGCGAGAGCATTAACGGTTGACTTCACATGCAGCCTCAAAAAGAGAGCGTCAACCACACGCACCTTAACCTTGCCGAGAAGGCCGTCATCCTGCAGGACGGCGTGGTAGGCTTCCCTCAGCCCTATAGCGTAAAGCAGGTCCAAGAAAAGCCTTCTAACCGAGAAGCACAGGGAAACATACTCCTCCAAGAAGCTTATCAGAGAACGAACAACTCTGTAGTACTCCATTAGCAACTCATGCATGCAGCCCATCAGAAAGTTCCTGTAGAGCTCCTCAATAGACTTTGCAAATACATCCAAGCTTTCCCCCATAAGCATGGACAGCTTCACGTTTTCTCGAAGAAACTCAGCGACCTTCCCCCTTAAGGACACAACAGCTACTCCCCCTAAAAATCATCTCTCACTTAGTTCTATACGTTTTTCCTATATATTAGATTTTTTAATCATTTCGTTCTTATGCGTTGTCCTAAACGCTTATGCGCATCGCTTTTAATTGCTTTAACACTGTCTTCTCGCACAGGTTGATGTCGCTTCAACTGGCGGGCTACTTGAATCCTTCGAGGAAAGCCTTCACGTTTCTCCCCAGAACATTGTGGTTATATCCCCCCTCTAGGACGGCGAACCTTCTTCCTTTACACTTCTCCTCCGAGAACTCTCTTAGAAGGGAGCCCAGCTCTTTGTAGTCATCAGTGGTGAGAAGTCCACCCCAGTCTTCTACGTGCCTGTCGAACCCGGCTGACACGCCTAACAGGTCAAACTCTCCTCTTAGCAGCGAGAGAGACGTCTTAGTGTTCTCCATGTACACCTCCCTGCTGTCCCCCTCAGGATGTATGTATTTGACATCCGTCCGCCCGGAGAAGGCGTTAGCCGTCCCGTCACCGTAGTGGAGGTCGAAGTCCACTATAAGCACCCTTTCCACTTCGCCCTTTCTTATGAGCCTCTCAACGGCTATCGCTATATTGTTAAAGTAGCAGAACCCCCAACTTGACCCAGGACTCGCATGGTGCCCGGGCGGCCTTATAAGGCCGAAGGCAGCCTCGCCGCTCATAGCTATGTCAGAAGCCATTATGGCTCCGCCGACGGCGAGTAATGCCACCTCGAATAGGACGCTGTCCCGCTTAACGTAATCTAAGTGGTGCTGGTTATGTATCAGCCTGACGTCCTCCTCACTGGCCGGCTTCGCCTCGACAAACTCGAAATTGTCTCTCAACGCTTCATATATCGCCTCGATCCTCCCCGGAGCTGAAGCCGGGTCACCAGAGTAAACAGTCCTGTACTTTTCATGGTACACGACTTTCAACTTCACCCCTCCACTAAGCTTTACAGACCAAAAACATATTTTACTTTTACTTGCCAACCGCCTTGTGGTGGTTTTGGTGTCAGCCCAACAGCGCCCCTTCATTAGAGTAGAGTGGCATCCTAGGGTCGGTTTCGCTCACCCCCAGCTTGTGATGGTTATAGCAAAGTTCACAGATATTAGTGCTGAGAAGCGGTTTGATGAGGTTGAGCGTCTGGAGGCTGAGGTATTCGAGGAGATAAGGCGAAGGTACACGCTCGAGTCGCTTAAGCATGATCCCGTGGTGAGAGCCTACAGGGACTTCTACTGGCGTTTATCAATAGACCCAACGAAGCAGAGACCCGCCTCCGAAGCTCTTATCCGGAGAATACTGGGGGGCGGGAACATATGGCGCGTGAACAAGTTCGTTAACTCCTACAATCTCGCGTCAGCCATAACTGGCGTCACCCTGGGAGCGTATGACATGGGCAAGATTAGGGGTGGTCTCACAGTGAGATTTGCGGAGCCCGGGGAACCATTTCAAGGCATAGGCATGTCCTCCCCGAAGCCCCTGAACGGAAACGAAATAGTGGTGTCAGATGAAGAGGGAGTTGTGTCGATATACCCCTACAGGGACTCTGAAAGGACAAAGATAACCGAGGAGACACAGGAAGCCCTGCTCATAGCCTACGGCGTCCCAGGAGTTCAAGTGAGCCTTCTCGAGGAAGCAATTAACGCCACGGACAGGATAGCAAGGGCTACGCTTGCAGGCAGGCTTGAATGCTACTTCACCTCGAAGCCTTCAGCTTAAACACGCACTCCTCAACGCCAAAAGCGTCCTCAAACTTCACGCTAACCGATTCAAAAGGCAATGAAGAGTCCATCTTTAAATGTGCAGCGTCCCCTGCATCCAATCTACTTAGGTTCATCGTTAAACCGCCTAGCTTAACGTCAATGTTAACGCACCCTCCTCCCCTATTGAGCAGAATCAGTGAGGCTCTTTCTCCCCCCTCTCTGACTAGTAACCTTAAGCGGGGAGCAAGCTCCAAAGCTGAGTTGAGAAGCCTAAGGACTTCTGAGTTGTTCCCAAAAGCCTCACTCATTATTCCATCAGCTATTATGGGAGCAATTTTCTGCGCCTCTCGCACCCTCCCCTTCTTCGAGAGGGAAACCGCTAGCCGCGCCATGGAGGAGAATGCCGCTACTCCTCGTCCCGTCGTAAGGTGCGCCTCCTCAGCTAGCTTCACTCCCTCCTCTACTCTACCCTCCTCCACCAGGATAGAGGCTGTTTGGGCTAGGAGCACTACTTTGCTTTCATCATCTAGAAGCCACATTAAAGACCTGAGCGCCGCCTCCGGCTTTCTTGACAGGGCTAGGTGTCTTGAAAGCTCAACGAGGAGCTCACTCGACCCGAGCTCAACCAACAGCTTAACCGCCTCCTTAAAGCACTCCTCAGCCTTTTCTTCCCTCCCAATTCTTGACCACGCCACTGCAGCACTCATCAACACTAGAATTTTTTCCTCTTTCCTTAGCCCCTCAGCTTCTCTGCAGGCCTTCTCAAGCGCCCTCTCAGCATGGCTTGCATAGCACTCAGCGATCACACTGGCAACCTTCACAAGCTGCGCCCCACTCGCCAGCTCAACAGCCACTCCGACATTAGCCTCACCCTCCTTCTCCTCTCCAGTTTTCGCTTGAACAACGGCAAGCCTCGCCAAGAGCTCAGGGTACCATGAACGCCCCGAAAGCAACCTGACATGCTCAGCCGCCTTGGCGACAGCCTCGCGGCTAAGGCTTACCTCGGCCCCCCTTAAGGCCAGAACCGCCCTGCCATACGCGTCGAGTGCATCAAAAGGCATTTTAACAACGTTCACACCGGCAGCCTCACCGATCCTTTCAAGGTAATGTAACCCTGCTAAACCCAAAATGCCGGAGAGAACCACGGCTTCCTTAAGCATACCTGCACTAATAGTTGCGGGGACTAAACTCGACAAGATCATCCTTTTAGAGAATTCATCGTAAATGTTCATTGCTACCTCAACCGCTCTCCTAAGCATCCCCCTAGCCTCATCAGCTTTTCCAGCTTCAAGCAGAAGTTTTCCCGCCTCTATTAAGAGGCCCGCCTTCTCCTCGTCGAATACCAGTCTCACGCGTGAATCAAACTCCTCAAGAACAGCATCGAGTCCATCTATACCCCTCTCAATTATGGCTGAAGCAACAGCTAGGAC